>JAAOZO010000233.1 GCA_011605715.1 Nitrososphaerota archaeon
ATTGCCTCGATCCATCGTCCTAAAACCAAATCTATAATAAGAGCAAGCTCAATCATCCATGGAACCAAACCCCAGAATTTAGAAAGTAATATTTTTGTCCTTGAATGTTTTTTTATTGCCATTACATTTCGGCCGTACTTATTCAGAAGCTCTTCGGCTTCCTTACTGCTTAAGCCTTTGATTTCTTTCGCTTTTTCCATTTAAATTCGCCTAGTATCAATGATACCCATAACTAGTATATAAAGATTTCTTTGATACCTGGCTGTTACTAAAGAAGTGCTAACTGCACTTCTCTTCAACAAAGCTTAGACACCTGCACATGAATTCAAACCTAAAGTTTCTTTCAGGAAGACGGTAAGCTGTGATCTTAAATCAGCAACCTCTGAAATAGAAGAGTAAACATTAATTAAGGACATTTATGTTTGTATTTACTATACCCTTCTTGGAAAATGTAGCGGATAAAAATGAGGAAGTTGGGCAACAAATAGTCAATAACTCTAAGCTATTAAATGATTTTACTTCACACAATATTCAACTATCAGTTTTATTGCCAACATACATGGAGGCTGAAACACTACCTAAGCTTATATTGAAATTGGAAGAAGTACTAAAAAATATAAACTTTGAAATCGTCGTTATTGATGATAACAGTCCCGATGGAACAGCTGAGATTGCAGAAGAGTTCGGGAAAAAATTTAGGAACATAAAAGTAATAAGAAGACATGGAAAATTTGGCTTAGGCTCAGCTATAGTAGAGGGGCTAAGTGCAGCAAAAGCAAAAATAGTAGTTGTTATGGATGCCGATCTTCAACACCCTCCAGAGGTCCTGCCCTACATGCTTAAAAAACTGAGAGAAGGATACGATGTAGTTATTGCTTCAAGGTATATAAAAGGTGGAAGAATTTATGGACTTAGCTTGTGGAGAAGATTAGTCTCAAGAGGAGCTACTGTTCTTGTATATATTTTATTTCCAAGATTACGTTATATTACCGATCCATTGTCTGGGTACTTCGCTTTAAATAAAGATGTAACTTATAAGATAAAGTTGAACCCCATCGGTTATAAGATTTTGCTTGAAATACTTGTAAAAAGTAGAAATATAAAAGTCTGCGAAGTTCCTTACAGTTTTCAGCGTAGAACCATGGGGAAAAGCAAACTTGGGTTACATGAAATGTTGAACTACTTAAGGCATTTATATACTTTGGTTAAAGAAACAAAGAAAATGTAGTGTTTTGCGCTTGTTTTTCTGCTTAAGCTTTAGGATAAAAACAAACTTTTCTTAAAGTTAGTTACACACTTACAAGAGCAAAATATTTTTAAATTTTACTATTGTACCAAATAATAGACTTCAGTCGGGAAGTAACATAAAAATGAGTGAACACTTAAAGCGAATTGTGTTATTGATAAAATCATCTATGGTGGTCATTAGCTTCATATTACTTTTCCTTTATCTACTTTCAATTCCAGTAGGTATGATACTTTTTATAATGGAAGCGATCTCTAACAGTTCAACTTTTCTAGAAATTCAGAACTTAAAGTATGTTTTATTCACATTAGCTGAAGCTATTTACGTTTTGTGTTTTATCTTAGCTTGGAAGTTAGAAGAAAACTTCAGAAGATCTCTTTATAATTTTCTTCATAAAACAAACCAAATCTTACCTGAAAACTTCTTGCTACTCATGCCAATCATTTCAAGCTTAGCTTATGTGCTACTAAGAATTGTCGAGATGATTCAAGAGTATTTTCAGATACCAATAGGAGTTCTTCTTTTAAGCTCAGATCCTTTATCAGCTTACCTTGAGCTGGCATGGTCTCCTATAGTTGAAGAATTTGTTTACAGAGCTCTTCCACTTGGTGTTTTTTATGCTTTCTACCTAAACAGGGAAGCTAAGTCCTCTTCTACTTATAGAAAACTTGGTACAGCCTTACTTTCCTTCTTTAGTCCAATGCAAGCAAAGGGAAATTTGGAAAAAGATAATGCGTTAAAATTTCAAAGAAAAATCGGGTTCGATGAATGGATAATCATTATTCTTTCTTCAGGAATATTTGCCCTTTCACATTGCTTAGCCCCAAATGCTTGGAATATTGGTAAGTTTACTATAGCTTTCTTTCAAGGACTCTTTATGGCAGTATCTTATGCTCTTTATGGCCTCTATGCTTCTATACTTATGCACTGGTACTTTAATTACTACTTATATACTATTGGAACAATAACAATTTTTCAAACAAAACCTTCATTTCTAAGCTTGTTTAATGAGACAAGCTCTGTAGTTCTAACTGTGTTGGTGTTACTAATAAGCATAAAAAAAGTAAATGTGATTTCTTTGCCCGTACTGTATAAGGAGACACAACAACTTTTTAGAAAACTAAAATATAGAATTTGCGAGGCCTTCAAGAAAATACTAAGTTTTAGAGTGAGTAAAAAGGAAATTCCTGAACTAACATTGTTAATTCTTATTATTCTTATTTTAGGTTTAAGGTTAGATATTCTTGAATATCCAAGAAGCTTCGTCTTTGATGAGGAGTATTAT
Source organism: Nitrososphaerota archaeon (assembly GCA_011605715.1). Taxonomy (GTDB): domain Archaea; phylum Thermoproteota; class EX4484-205; order EX4484-205; family JAAOZO01; genus JAAOZO01. The sequence goes on from JAAOZO010000233.1 coordinate 2,532, forward strand.
GTAAATGCAGCTAAAGATATGCTGTACGGCAAAGCAACAAACAACGAACACCCGCCTCTAGCAAAGATGTTAATCGCATTAGGAATAATACTACTAGGAGATAATCCAGCAGGTTGGCGGATTTCTACCATTTTTGCAAGCTCATTTTCCATCGTATTAATTTATGCACTTACCCTACATCTTTCCGGCAGAAAGGACGTTTCTCTTCTATCAGCAACATTGTTTGCTTTTGATATAATGGCTTTCAACATAGGTCAAATTGCAATTCTTGATGCTCCAGCAATGTTGTTTACTCTTATTGCAGTTATACTGATTTTGAAAGAGAAGTATGACCTTAGTGGTATTTTTCTTGGCCTAGCCTCTTTGAGTAAACTTGACTCTGTGTTTGTGTATTTTGGTACTATAATGTTTTTGTACTTATATAAAAAAGATTCGAAAGGATCGCTTAAGGAACTAACAAGGTCTTGCCTGAGGAGCATTGTAATGGCTTTTGTTGTATTCTTACTTGGATTATGGA
>JAAOZO010000040.1 GCA_011605715.1 Nitrososphaerota archaeon
CCATAGCCTGCAACTACTACGCGCTTTCCCGCAAACAATATTTGAGTAGCTCTCATAACTCCATCAAGTGCCGACTGCCCGGTGCCATACCTATTGTCAAAGAGCCACTTTGTTTTTGCGTTGTTGACTGCTATTACAGTAAATTTGAGTGCCTTCTTTTCTTCCAAAGCTTTTACTCTCCTAACTCCTGTCGTTGTTTCTTCGAGGGCACCTAGAACTTGAAAAGCTTCATTCCTTTCGTGGTACCTTACTATTGAATCTGCGCCATCGTCGATTATTATATTTGGTTTTTGAGAAAGTGCCCAATCTATTGCGTTAAAGTACTCTTCGTTAGACATTCCCCTCCAAGCCATTACATGTACTCCGGCTTCGCTTAGCGCGTTTGCTACGTCGTTGTCTGTAGAAAGTGGGTTTGAAGGCGTTAGAAAAACTTCTGCACCTCCAGCAACTAAAGTTTTTGTTAGAACTGCTGTTTCCTTAGTTACGTGCAACGTGGCTGAAATCTTTATTCCTTTTAGGGGCTTCCTTGCCAAGAAATCTTGCTTTATTAAAGAAAGAACTGGCATGTAGGCTTCAGCCCAACTTATCTTGTTTTGGCCAGCGGATAAGTCTCCAACTTTTTTCATTAAAATTTCTTCGCTTTTCTCCTAATTTCTGTTATAAAAGCTTTGTTGTCGCTTTTGAAAGTGGAAGGTAAACTTTTAAAAATCTTCTATTTTTATGCAAAAGATTAGAGCATAAATGACAGAAAGCAAGATTGATTACGAAGCGTTACTAGACAGAGCAGTAAACGTTCTTGAGAAGGGAAAGATCGAAAGTAGGCTTGAAGTTCCTCCAGTTATCTCGTTTATAGAAGGTTCAAAGACTAAAATCTCAAATTTAAGTGAAATTGCAAAGGTTCTAAACAGAGAAGAAGAGCACATCCTAAAATATATTTCAAAAAGGCTGGCAACTCAGGCATCTAGGGCTGGAGATAAAGTTGTGCTTAAGGGTGTTTTTTCAAGAGAACAGCTCAATGTTATTCTTGAACAGTACATGAAAGAGTACGTTATTTGCCCCACGTGCAAAAGACCGGATACGAAGCTAGTAAAGGAAAAAGACTTACTTTACCTTGTTTGCATGGCCTGTGGCTCTAGGACTGCAGTAAGAAAGCTGTAGACTAAAATGGGTAACGACCTAGTTGTAGCTAAGCGGCATGAGGTTGGAGACATAGTAGTAGTTGGAATTTGTGATGTTGATTTACTAAATAAAACAATAGTAGACGAGAAAGGACTAAAGATTACCATAAAGGAAAGCTTCTATGGTAAAGAACCAATTCCTGTTGAAGAAGCTGAAAAACTTCTTAAGGATGCTACGAGCATAAACGCAGTAGGAAAGAAAAGCGTAGAATTGCTCATTAAAGGTGGCTTTGGAGACGAAAGAAGCGTAATAACTATAGGAGGCGTTCCCCATTTAATATTTATAAAAATATAAATTGTTTTTGCAAAACACGAGAAACCTTTAATAGAGCGGATAAAGGGAGTAAAATCAGCAGAAAATAAAAATGGGAAAAAGAAAGGTATTCAGTGAAGAAGAAATCTCAAAAAACCTAGTGCTGCCAAATCAAGGGCAGGTTATTGGAAAAGTTATCGGCTTACTTGGCTCTGGATGGGTTGTTGTTGCATGCCAAGATGGAAAAGTAAGAAGAACTAGGGTAAGGGGAAAGCTAAGGCGAAGAATATGGGTAAAGCTTAACGACATCGTACTTGTTGAGCCATGGCCATTTCAGGATGACCACGGCGAAATACTGTTTAGATATACTTCTGGACAGGTTGACTACTTAATCTCAAAGAACATCATAGACGAAAAATTCGTATCAGAGCAGGCTTCATAAAATGAGTGAGGCTTTTAAAAAATTTGAAAGAAAGTCAGAAAAACAAGAAAAAGAGCAAAGGATAAAAATAAAGCGTTCAGAAGAATACGAATATTTAGAGGGTGTTTTTGATAAAATAACTTTGCTAATCGTTTACAAGCTTTTAAACGATGAGGTAATTTCTGAGCTAAATGGAGTTGTAAGCACTGGAAAAGAGTCAAAGGTTTTTCATGCTAAAGCTAAGGATGGAAGAGACTTAGCCGTAAAGATTTACTTTACTGGAAACCTAGAATTTAAGAAAAGCATTAGAAGATATATTGAAGGAGACCCAAGATTCAGTGGAGTAAAAAGAAAAATTAGCTCTCTTATTGAAGAGTGGGCTAGGAAAGAGTATATAAACTTAGAAACGTACTCTGAAGCAGGAGTTAGAGTTCCAAAGCCAATAACTGTTAGAAGGAATGTTTTAGTCATGGAGTTCATAGGAAAAGATGGCGTAAGTGCTCCTCTGCTCAAGGAAGCTAGCGTAGACGATCCACAAAAAACATACGAGGAAGTAGTAGAATACATAAGGAGAGGAGTTTTGAAAGCTAATCTAGTGCACGGCGACTTAAGCGAATACAACATCTTAATGCTTGAGCAAGAGCCAGTAATAATAGACGTATCGCAGGCCGTTGATATTAGTCATCCTCTGGCAAAAGAACTTCTTCAAAGGGACATAAAGAATATAAATAGGTTCTTTAGACAACTTGGCGTTAGCGTATACGCGGAGGAGGAACTTCTTAAGGAGCTGATTAACGCATGAACCTTGGTGTTAATTTCTTTAAGATTCCTGTTGAAACAGCTAAGAAGCTAGTGGAGGAAAAAAATTTACTTGAAGAAATAGAGCAAAAACTTGGTGTTAAAGTTGAGGTTGATACAGAAAGTGGAGGTGTTAAGGTAACATACGAGCCCCAGAAGGCAGAGAATTTCATCTTAATGAAGAAAGTTTTTGATGCACTTAACGCTGGCTTTTATGAAGAAGTTCACGAGCTTCTTGCAAATGAAAACTATGACATTGAAGTTATAGATCTAACGTATTATGTTGGGAAATCGAAAAACGACTTAGTTAGAGTAAAGGGAAGAATAATAGGTGAAAAGGGGAAGGCAAAGGAAAACATAGAAAACTATACGAAGTGCAAACTTTCTATTTACGAAAACAAGGTTGGAATACTTGGCCCCTCTGAGTTTACTAATCTTGCAAAGGAAGCTGTAGAAAAGCTCATCAAAGGCTATCAGCACAGCACAGTTTATAAGTTTCTTGACAGCAGGCTAAGGAGAATGAAAGAAGATAGAAAGCTCTGGGAAAGCGAGAAGTACTTCTAAAGTTTTTTACTTTTA
>JAAOZO010000121.1 GCA_011605715.1 Nitrososphaerota archaeon
ACGCGTAAGATCGTCGGCAGCGTCAGATGTGTATAAGAGACAGATAAGAGTAAGGCTGTCTCAAGAATTCTAATTTAAGTTTTAGGTTATCCTAGCTTAACTACTTTTGTTAAATGCCTTGGACTATCGGGATTTATCTTTCTGGCTAGCGCTAGGTTGTATGCTAAAAGTTGTACTATTGCTACTTGATAAATTGGGGCCAAAATTGGGTTTATCTTGGGGAACTTTAACTCAAAGTCTGAAACCTTGCTCTTGAAACTTAGCCCTTCCTGAGAAATTGAAACTATTGTAGCTTTCTTTTCTTTTAATTCTTTTGCTAATTTTTCAGCAAATTCAAGCCTGTCTTGTGAAGATGGAGTTATCATTAATACTCCAACGCCCTTTGTAACTAGCGACATAGGGCCATGTCGAAATTCGGCTACAGAGAAAGTTTCTGAGTGAGTTAATGAAGCTTCCTTTAGCTTTAAGCCAGCTTCTAGTGCGAGAGCATAACCTTCTCCAAAGCCTAAAACAAATACGTCGTGGATGTTTTTGAACTTTAATGCTACTTCCTTTGTTTTCTTCTCCCAAGCAGGAAGCTCTGATGCTAAAACGTTTGGAGTATTGGCAAGCTCATTGATTATTGCTTTTTGATCAGCTTCGCTAACAAAGCCTAGCTCTTTTGCAACACTTACAGCAAGGAGAAAAGTTACTGCTAATTGAGCCTGAAACGTCTTAGTAGCTACGACGCTCTCTTCTACTCCAGCCATGGTTACTATTGAGTAGTTCGACTCTACTGTTAAGCTACTTCCAGGGGTGTTAGTCACTCCGATTATTAGAGCGCCTTTTGACTTTGCATGCCTAAGAGCTACGAGGGTATCTGTAGATTCCCCTGATTGAGAGTACGTTACAACAACGTCATTCTTGCTTATAGAGTTTCCAACAAATTCAACAAACTCAGAAGCTTGAACCGGAACTGCTAAGATATTTGTGAGCTTATTTAGTACATAAGCACCTACAACTCCAGCGTGGTAAGAAGTTCCACTACCTAGAAGAAATACCCTTGATGGCTTTCTTTCAACAATTGCTTTTGAAATTGATACAATATTGTCTTGTTGTGATTGCAGAGTATTCTTTATAGCATCTGGACTTTCAAAGATTTCTTTTCTTGTTTTTTCTCCAAGAACAACTTTTGTAACTTTCTTTGTCTTTTTCCTTTTTGAAGCTCGTGGATTCATTTTTATCTCATCGTCAACTTTACTTACAGGCTATTTATTAGGTTTTCGCGCGCTATTCTTAAACGCGTTAAGGAGAATCCAAAAAAAAGATATACTTTACAAAAAATAATATTTATTTAAGCCAGTTGACGATGAGCCTCTTTATGAAGTTTTAGATCCTTTTCTTTCCATGCTTTAAATTCACTAAAAGTTGGAAAGTTATAGTAAAGAGTTTTAGCTTCGTTAGAAAGCTTAACAAGTCTAAGTAAAAGGAACAGTAAACTAAAGTGACGCACACCAGCGATGGCTCTCATAAAAGCATCTAAGAAGTTTAACCTTAGTTCTTCACCGCTCGTCACTTTTAAGAGGTCATCTTGAGATACGATTCCAGAACTCATGATAAAGTTTATTTCCTCGTTGGTTCTTGCCTGCAGAGCAATCCTTACTACATCTAAAGAAGCATACTTATGGCCTATTTTTTTGTTGTAGCTTAAGCTGAAGTCCCACAGGGAATCCTGGAGAAAAGAACCTCTTTCATGAGCTTTAACTATTGACTCTGCCGCTATCTTTCCAGCTTCAAGCGATGAGCCTATTCCACCTCCAGTTATCGGATCAACTGTAAATCCACTGTCTCCAACAAAAACAACACCATTCCAAACTGCTGGAGCCATTGGTCTTCTAACTGGTACAATACCAGAACCAACATGAACAACTTTTGAATCTTTTAAGTTTGGAAAAAACTTTAGAAATTCTTTGTACCCAACTCTTGGATCTATAGAATTCTTTCTAACTCCTATACCAACATTAGCAAGAGTTTCACCCATTGGTACGTACCAAAAATATCCACCTGGGGAAAACTGCTGGTTTATAAAAATCTTAAAAGTTTTATTGTGGTTACTTGTTGTTCTAATCTCTCTAAAAGCAACCATAGTTTCGTCATCATCTAAGATGTCGTCAACGTAGTTGTGCAACTTTTTCCTTAAAACTCCAGCTGCGCCAGAGGCATCGACAACTACATTTCCTTTAAATTCAACTTTCGATGAGTCTTTTAAGTTAATACCAGAAACACCAACTACTGCGTTGTTTTCTATTATTGGTGAAGTAATTGCTACGCTTTCTATGAAGTTTGCGCCACTATCTAGTGCGAGTTTTAGTAAATACTGACCAAATTTCAGTCTATCAATCTCAACTCCAGCGTCTTCTGCAGAAAAACAGTACTTACTTTTTAAATCTGGCGAGATAATTTCTATAGAGTCAATAGTTCCGTATACAGCTTCACTGGGAGGATTTAGACCTATTTCTTTTAAGTGTTGCAAAGAGACAGCGTTGCCACAAACTTTATCTCCAACTTTATTTTTTGGCTCTTTATCAACAAGTAAGGTTGATAGTCCAGACTTAGCAGTATGCATAGCAGTTATAGCACCAGCAGGACCAGCACCCACCACTATAACGTCATACTTCATGTACCTTAGCACCTTTATGGCCGTAAAGTTTACGGGGAATTTTTAAACATTTCTTGCTTACAGTACGAAATTGCACAACGCTAGAAAGCTTAAAAATCAAGAAATAAAACGGAGAAAACAAATTGAATGAAGGAAAAACAAACAGTTACGAAGTTATAACTGAAGGAAAAGCAAAACTTTTAGTTTACAAGTTAGAAAGCTATAAGGTAAAGGGAAGTTACGTGCCAGCATTAACTCCTGTTTTTTACAATCCCATAATGAGATCAAACAGAGATATAATGATAGCTTTTCTGAGAACAACGTTACAAAGAACAACGAAAGAATTAAAATATGGAGAGACAATGACAGGAGTAGGAGTAAGATGTATTCGAGTACTTTTAGAGACGAATACTAAGCCCATATGTGAGATAAACGACGTGAATAGGGAAGCCATAAAATTAGCAGAAAAAAATTTGGACATAAATGGAGTAAGAGATGGAGTAAAAACTTCTTGTGTAGATGCAAGAGTATTTTCCTTGATGCACTTGGCTCCAAAAAATAGGTTTGATTATTTGGACTTAGATCCATTCGGTTCGCCTGCAGAATTCATTGAAAGCGCATTACTATCTGTAAAGCACGGAGGTTACGTTGGGATAACTGCAACAGATACCGCAACTTTATTTGGAAACAACCCAACAAAAACTTTATTAAAGTATGGAGTAATAGCTGATAGATTACAGTTTAACAAAGAATTTGGAGTAAGAGCACTTATAGCAAGTATAGTATTAACTGCGAGCAAGCAAGAAATTGGAATAAGGCCGGTATTAGCCTACAGTGAAAAGCACTACGTAAGAGTTTATGCTAAAGTTCTAAGAGGGAAAAAATATGCTAAAGAATCTATGTTAAACTTAGGTTTTATTCTGCATAACGTGCAAGAGAATAGTTGGAAAACCATAAGAATGGAAGATGTAATAAGAAATAACTGGGAAAAAGACAGAAATCATAAAGTTATTGGGCCAATATGGACATCTGAATACATTGACAACGAACTTGTAAAAAAGATGTATATTAACTCTTTTGAACTTTCTCAGGAATCAGTGGAAATGATTCTTAAGATAATGAATGAAAAGAGTGGAATCGTTGGGTACTATGATACCGACTTAACTTCTAAGCTACTTAATGTTAGTTCAAGGAAAATACAAAAACTTGTTGACAAAATAAAAGAAAGGGGATACGTAGCTACGAGAACTCTCTATAACCCTAAAGGGATAAAAACTGATATGCCGTACTACGAATTTATTAAAGTTTATAGTGAACTAAGTTGAGTAAGCTCCACCAAAGTACCTTAGACCAACCAAGTAGAACTCAGAACTATGCTTTCTGGAAGCAGGAGGTTTTACACTATGAACAAATTTAAATTTTGATAAGAATAACTTCCTCAAATTTTGAGATTCTGGACCCTCAAAAACTTTTACTACGGCTGAGCCTCCACGTTTTAGAAACTTTTCTATTGTTGCTATCGAAATTTTTACTAGAGCGATCTGCCTATAGTAATCCAATTCATATTTCCCAGTCATGTTCGGTGCCAGATCTGAAAGAATAACATCTACTGAATCTGATACCATTTTCTTTGAAAGTATATCCAAAAAATCGCTTTGTAAGACATCAGTTTGTATAAATTCGATCTGCGGATACTTACGTTTAATTGGTAGCGGAGCTTTATCAATTGCATACAGCTTACCAGATTCTCCAATTTTTTCTAAGATATATAAACTCCAACCACCAGGACTGCACCCAAGTTCTATAACAATATTACCTTCCTTAAGAATGTTAAACATGCTATCAATATATTTAAGTTTAAATATAGCTCTGCTCTCATATCCTAACTCCTTTGCTTGCCTAAAGAAAACATCCTTTTTTCTCTCTATTAGCCATCTTCTTTTTGATTTGGCCAAGTTAACTTATACCTCAGAGGTTAATACCCATTCCTCAAGCCAAGTACATTTTTCAGGAGAGATCTCGTTTCCAGGAGCACACTTTGAGTAGTATTGACATGTTAGACAGGGAGCACCAATTATGGAATCTAATTTTATTGGAGGTTTTGTTGAAAATATTTTATAAGTCCACCTTCCCTCATGCAAAAATTTTTCTCTTCTAATTAATCCCCATTTTTCTAGCCTAACACATATTCTTGATCCTTCTCTACTACTAACGCCAATTTTCTTCCAGAGTTCTGTTTGTAAGATTCCGTTATCTCCAGCCCTCATAACTATATCGAGAGCACTTCTTTCTAGTGTGCTTCTTTTTGTTATAAACCTAGAAGTTGCTCTTGAAGCCAAAGTCACTCTTTCCTTTGAAACGGACTGTTTATTAATGTTATTCTCCTCTTGCACTTAGTTTATAACTTCAAGTATAGAGTCGTAACTAAAAATGCAAATTTAAGCCTCTTCGCCTTGCTACTTCAACAAGCTCTTTACACCTATTCCTTAACGTAACTTCTGTAATTCCAGAAACTCGAGCAACTTCTTTCTGAGTAATAGAAAGGCCTGAGTTTAAAGAGGCTAGATAAATACAAGCGGCCGCAAGGCTTATTGGAGACCTACCTGAAGTAAGCTTATTTTCTTTAGCTAGCTTAAGGTATGATACAGCTAGCTTCTCAGTTTCTCCAGATAACTTTAGTTTGTTCATTAACCTAAGTAGAAAAAGCTCCATTTCATCAGCTACTTTGGGCTTAACATCGAGTTTCCAGCTTAATTCTCTGTAAGCTCTTGCTAACTCTGACTTTCTAATACCAGAGGCGCTGGAAATTTCGTCTAGACTTCTAGGCTGGTTCATCATCTTACAAGCCAAATAAAAGGAAGCCAAAACCTCGATCTCGAACTGGCGTCCCTTTATTAATTTATTTTTATGTGCATACTTGTAAAGTTCGATAGTTTTCTCAACTATTGGTTTAGGACAGTTTAATCTACTGTTTACGTTCGAAATGAAATTTATTGCCTTTTTTAAAACTGAGGCAGAATATGGGTTAGAAATTCTATTTTGCCATTTTGAAAGCCTTAGATACTTAGAGGGGTCCATCTTATCGCCCTCTTTTGATTTTGTAACACCTATTTTTGTGGAAAAATCATTATCCAGAGAACGAGGTGGCCCAGACCTGTTTAATTCTTCTGCTTCCTCTTCGTTGAAAGCACGCCATTCTTGAGACCTATCGAGGTTAGTCTGGTACACTACATAGCCACATCGTTTACAAACATATTCTCCAGTAGCTTCGATAAATACGATTTCACTTGAGCCGCATTGAGGACAGGAAAGAGGCTCTGAGCTCATTTCTTGTCCCTTTTTCTGAACACAACAGCTTCTAGCGCTACCTGGTCTGGAGGAACCAGTAAAAGAACCACGGCTAAAGGTGAGTTTACTTTACCTATTATATCCTTCACAATACCAATTGGTTTTCCGCTGGAATCATATACTTTTTCGTTTAAACTTAATTCTTTTTCCATAGCTACAAGGATCTTATTTCCACTTAACTTTTTTCTAACTACGCCCACTTTAACAGCATGAGAAAAGCTCAAACCTTTTTACCACAAAATCTAGCTTATTAGTAAGAAGGAATATTTATGTTTTATTGTCTCCAGAAAATTCTTTTAACTTACTAGCTATTAACTTTATTGTCGACTGCTTCTTTCCTGGTGTAAATACGAGGACTCTAAAACTTTTCTTATTAGGCATCCTAGGATAAGCTACATTATCTTGAATTTCAAATTTTAAACCTAGACTTCTTAGAACAGAAACAATTTGATCTTTGCTTGGAAAATCAGTTGCGAGGTTGTAAGGTATTCTTCTACCTAAGCTTCTCGGTAGCTTTTTATCAAAGTAATGTGGATAGAGGATAAAGTACCTTTCCTTTGAAATTTTTTTCATGCGTTCCTAGAAGAAATCAAAACTCCATTTAAAGTACCAGAGATTGAGGGCTTAGAAGTTATTTTAACATTTCCTAAAGGTGTCTTTACTATTGCGCCTTTTGTTATTATGCCGCGTCTAGCATAAAGCATATTCGAAGGGTTGGACACAAGACCCTGTATTTCAGTTCTTTGGGTTCGTCCATCTTTAGTTGATACGTTAACAAAACCAGTTGCTTTTAGCTTTAATTTTATTCCTCCTCCGCGAACTCGAACTACTTCTACAATGTCTTTTTCTTTTGCTATTTTAGTTTCTATAGGATTCCTTCCCATTTCATACGCTCTTTTTCCCCTATAGGGTACTTTCTTTCCACCCGTCCTTTTTCTTTTCCTTAAATCCCAATGATACAGGGTCATTACTTATGCGCTAACTTAGTTCTAACGTATAAATAAAAGTTACTGACGCGGCAAAACAAGCTAAAGCAATAGACTTTTATATTTATCCAAAGTAGGTTATTTGCTACAAGAAAATGGAAGTTGGAGTGAGTATGTGGAGTTTTCATAGGTCAGCTTACTCAGGAAGGCTGGAGGTACCTTCCTTTATTAGGTTGGCTAAACAACTAAATGTAAGCTACGTCGAGCTTTTAAACGTATTTTGGAAAAGTAACGATGAGATTAACTTAGCTAAAAAAGTATCAGACGAGAATGGTCTGAAAATTTCTGCTTACGACATAGACAATGATTTAGTTCAGAGTAGCTATGAAAAAAGAAAAGAACAAATAGCTAAGATAAAGGAAGGCGTAAACGTTGCTTTAAAGTTGGGTGCACCAGTTGTTAGAGTATTTGGAGGAGAGATAAAGGAAGGTATAAGAAGAGAAGAAGCTACAAAAATGATAGTTGAAGGACTAAGAGAGGGGGCCGATTACGCATACGAACATGGAATTAAACTTGCACTTGAAAACCATGGAGAACTTTACGGAACAGGGAAGCAACTAGCGTACATAGTTACAGCTGTAGGTTCTAAGGCACTTGGATTAAATTTTGATATGGGAAACTTCTTGCTATCGGGAGATAATGCAGTTGATGCAGTAAAGATCGTTGGAAAGTATATATATCATGTACATTTAAAAGACTTTAAGAAAGATGGAGAAGAAGCAGAATTTTTAAGCACAAACGGAGAGAAGTATACTTGTGTTGGACCTGGAGAAGGAGATACTAACTTTGTAGAATTCCTCAATGAACTAAAGAAAGTTAACTACAATGGAGTTTTATCCATAGAAAATGAGAAAAAAGGTGACGAATTAGAAAACACAAAAGAAATGGTAAGTAAAGTAAAAAGTTATCTATTAAAAATTTAAGCTTAAATGTACCTGAAAAAAATAGAGATAAAGGGGTTTAAGTCATTTTCTGATAAAGTTGTAGTTAGCTTCGATAAAGGGCTAAATGTTATAACGGGACCTAACGGTTCGGGGAAGTGTATAGCAGGAGAACAAAAAATTTTTCTACTTGAAGAAGGAATCGAAGTAAGAAAATTTTTTGAGAAAATCTATGAAGAAAAAAAGAACATTCTTTTAAAAACTGATGAAGCAGAATACCTAATTCCCTTAGAATTATCGACGTTACCTTCTTTAGAAGAGGAGCGGTACGAACTTGTTTTTAATAAACCATTAGCAATAATGAAAAAGAAGTACAATGGTAAGATACTTGAAATAACTGGAGAGAATGGAAGTAAGATAAGAGTTACTCCAGAACATAAAGTTTTAAGTGAGCAAGGATGGAAAAATGCAAAAGATTTAAGCTTAGGAGCAAGAGTACTTAGTTTTGGAGAATTAAAAATAGATTGGGAAAAAATTTGTGAAATAAAGACGATAAAGTACATAGGAGATGTATATGATGTTTATTTACCTCAGCAACACAACTACTTAATAGGAGAATATGGAGTAGTTGTACATAACAGTAATTTAATAGATGCTATAAAATTTGTTCTTGGAGAAAATAATGCAAGACTACTAAGAGTAGATAAAATGGTAAATTTATTTTCAGACAGTATTAGAGAAAAGGATACAAAAGTTTATGGACGAATATACTTGGATAACTCTGACAAGAAAATTCCATTGGATGAAAAAGAAGTTGTAATAAGCAGGTACCTAGACAAAAATGGAGAATCAGTATACTATGTAAATAGAAAGAGAGCTACAAAGGTTGCGGTACAGAACTTACTAAGTATGGCTGGATTATACGTAAGAGGATACAACATAGTTATGCAGGGAGAAATATCTAGAATGTCTGAGAGAACTCCAGAAGAAATAAGAAAAATAATAGAAGAATCCGTTGGACTAGCTAGCTACGATGAGAAAAGGGCTGAAGCTGAGGAAGAGCTGAAGGAAGCTGAAGTAAACCTAAAGGTAGCCATGAGCAAATTAGAAGAAGTAAGAAACAGACTTTTACAACTTGAAGAAGAGATGAACAGAAAAGCAGCAAAGAAAAGCTTAGAAAATATATTACAAAAACTTCAAGCAATGACGATAAGAAAGGAAATTGAAAAGAAACTGAACGCAAAAAAAGAAGTTGAAGATCAAGTAAAAAGAATAGACGAAGAACTAGAGAAGATAGAAGAAGTTTATTCGATTAAAAAGAAGCAATACGATGACATTGTATCTAGATATATAAGCGAGAAAAGAGATAATACTCTAAATGAAATGGTTTTAAAGCTAAGAGAAATAGACTCAACGATTTTAAAGAACAACAATGAAGTAAATGAGTTAAGACTTCAAGAAAGCAAGATAAGGCAAGAGATCGAAAAAATCGAAACAGACCTAACAGAGAAGAAAAAAGAATTTCAAGCTATGAGAGAAAAAATCAGGAGATTAAAGAAAGAAGTAAAAATGAAGAAAAAGAAGCATGACAAGGTTAAAGAAAAGCTTAGAATGATCAAAAATGAGCTTTTGACTAAACAAAAAGAAATAGCAAAATTAAACAACTACCTTGAAAATGCAACAATAAGAGAAAATCAGTTAAGTAAAGAATTAGAAAATATCAAAAGAGGTATCAAAAGTAAAGAAGAAGGGCTTAAAGCGAACATAAGTCAATTTAGAGTCTTAAAGAAAAGAAAGAGCATGATAAAAAGAAGTATCAGAATGTTTGATTTAAAACTAAAAAAGGAACAAAAAAGAGAGACTAGGCTAAGAACTAGACTGAGGAAAAAATTAGCGGAACTAGAAGGAATGAGTAAACAGGCAAAGATGAAAGTTGAAAGAATAGAGGAATTAAGGAGGGTTCACAGAGATATGGAAGAATTAAGAGAAAAAGTAGAAAAAAACATCGGTCTAAAAATGGGTGAACTTATAACTTTAAAGAAGAATGAAGAGAGAGCTAGAAAGTTATCAGAAATAATTAAAAAGGCAGGCATAAACTCAAAGGGAATAGTTGCAGACCTTATCTCATATCCAGCTGAACTTTCTAAGGAAGTCAACCTTATTCTTGAAGATTTTATGGAGGCTATAGTGGTTGGTGAAAATGAGGATATATATCTTATCAGCAAAGTACTTGAACAGTTAGGCATAAGTGGAATTTGCTTAATAAAGCAAACAAGCATCAAAGACTTAGGAAGCCAAAACGACGAAAATAGTATCCTGGAAAAAATAGAGTTTAAGATTCCAGGATTAAAAGAAAGTCTTAAAAGGATGATTGGGAAAACAAGAGCAGAGCGCTCTGCAGGAAGAAATGAAGATATAATTGTAAGTGGAAATGTAAAGATTGCAAGAGGTATTTTCTCCCAAATTGGTTCAAAGAGAAAAGATCCAAAGAAGCTTGAAACAGAGTTAATGCAGAACACTAAGAAGCTGAAAAACCTTGAAAAAGAAGAAACGTTGCTACTAAATAGCGAAATATCAAAAGAAGAACGGGATCTAATAGAAGCTGAGAACAAAATCATAAGATTAAAGAGGGACATTGAAGAAACTAAAAGAGAAATTACTCAAACATTAGAAAACGAGAGTGAGATAAGGAGAACGGCACGAAAATTGCAAGAAGAGCTAGAGAAGACAAAAAATGAGATTCTTAAAGCAACAAACAACGTTGTAGCACTAATTAGAGAGAGAAATGAATTAAGAAAAAAGTACCTAAGAGACTTGAAGGATATGGAACATGTCAAGAAAAAAGTAAAAATTTTAAAATCAAAGATAAAGACATTACAACAAGCTTATGAAAACATAAGTAACAGTATTCGAAGCATAGAGAATGAAAAAGAAAGCACAACAAGAAGTCTAAACAACCTAGAAGCAACAATTAAGAGCATCTCTAATTTAAAAAATAAGGAAAGGGAAGAAATACTAAAAGGAGAAAACATGCTGAGAGATAAAATAAAGGCTCAAACTACAATAGCAAACAAGATGAAAATTATGATAGAAGAAGTGGAAGCAATGAACAAACAAAAACTAGAATTAGAGAAAGAAATTGATAAAAATGCAAGTGTAAGAAATGAAGATATAGTAAGAGAAGTAAACTTGCTAAAAGAAGAAATAGAAAAGTTAGAAACTAAGCGTAAAGAGATAAGCTCAATTATGCAAGAAAAAGAAAGAGCACTTCAGCAAATAAGCTTGGAAATACAGATGCTAGAACTTAAGCTTAGTGAAAGCTCAATAAACATAGAAGCACTTGAAGAAAGAATAGAAGTTCCAGAAGAAACTATAATGCTAGTTAATGAGGAATATAGAAAGATAGGAGAAGTAAACATGCTAGCAGATACACAATACAAAACACAATCGGAAAACTATGTTTTAGTTGTTGAGAGATTAAACAAGCTTGAAGAAGAGAAAAAGAGCATAATAGATTTCATAAATGAAATAGAGAGTAAAAAGAAGGAAGCATTCCTCGAAGCTTTAGATTCTACAAATGAGGCGTTTAATAAATATTTTAACTTGATGGTTGGGGGAAGCGCTTGGCTTGAAATAGAAAACAAAGAAGATCCTTTCAAAGGGGGAGTGAACATAGTAGTTCATTTTCCAAACAAGTACCCAAGACCTGTTTATGGATGCAGTGGAGGAGAAAAATCGGTAGCATCTTTATGCTTTATATTTGCTTTGCAACAT
>JAAOZO010000088.1 GCA_011605715.1 Nitrososphaerota archaeon
ATCAAGGAAAGAAAAATCTTAAAAGGATTGGAATTAACCATGAAGCTACAATAAGACCAATCAACCACTTAAATTGGTTATCCATCTTATCGTTCAGCTCTTTAATTTCATTTCTTAAACTATTTATTTCGCTTTTTGTTTCACTTCTCGAACTGTCAATTTTTGCACTCATTTCATTCCTTAAGTTGTTAATATTTTCATTCATTTCATTTCTCAAATTACTAATCTCAATTTCAATTCCTCTAAGACGTTCGTTTACTTGGTTGATAAGAACCTCAATTTTTCCTTCAAGAAATGAAACTCTTTCCTCTAAGGGCTTTGAATTCATCTTGTTTCCTGTATTCATTACTTTGTTTAACTAACTCATAAGCGCCAATATTTTAAGTTTGTGCTAAAGTTACATAGAAAAGAAAAAGGTTTTTGCAGTACAACAATAAAGCAAATTTTCTCTAAACAGTAAGATTTTTAGTTTCTGTTTCAACTTTGATTAGACTATAGCGACTCTTTCTTCGATAACCTTTTTGCAATAAAGTCTAAAGTAGCTTTTATGTACTCTATAGGTAACGATGGAAACTCTTTCTAATATGTCCTCAATGCTATAACCTTCTTTGAGCATCTCTAGGATCTATTAAGCTATTGTTCCAGTTCCCTTAAAAGTAGGCTTACAACGACAAATTTCAGTACCAACATGAAGTACTCATTAGCTTTAGTTCTCATAGTTTAAGCTTAAGGGCAAATTGAATAAGTTTTAATCTAAATTTATCAGAAAATGGCCTTAAGATCATGGAGGAGAAAGCTTTACTTAAAGGCTTTGTAGACGTTTTCATCAAGTTGAAGCACCTTCAAGGTTCAAGCGCTTATTTTTCTAATTAAAGCGAAACAAAAAAGAATTTTGAACAACTTGAAAGTTACGTAAAAAAGTTTGAAAACAAAGATGAGGAATAATCTTATAATCAACTAATTACAAAGTTAAACCTTGAAGTGATGAGACAGAATGAGAAGTAAACGAAGATTCCTATTCTTAACTTTTGAAGGAGTAACGTACTCGTCTCCCGAGGAAACAGAACCAGACGTTGAAAACCTGCAGGTTCTTGGATATGCAGAAGGGAAAAACAAGGAAGAAGCTTTTGAGAATTTCTTAAAAGAAAACAAATGGATTCTTGAGACAAGTTTTTCTGAAGTTATATGTATTGAAGTAAAAGAAAGAATATCGGAAGGAAAGACATTCTACATTGAAAGATAAACAAAAAGTAACAAAAAGTACTTTGAGTATCTAAAGTGCACCTTCAAAAACTTTTACATTGAAGTTACCTTAGACTTTTGATAAATTCTTAATTTTCTAAGCTAAAATTAAACAGCAATTTTAACAATGGATACAGTATGATTTTTTTGTCTTCGGTCTTAAAAGTATCTTCTCTTCCTTGGTAAACAAGAATCCCATAACTTATCTTATATTTATCCATGAACCAAATTAAGTTTCTTAAGTCCTCTGAACTAACCCTTTCTTTTTCTTTAACTTCTATTGGAATTATACTTTCGTTTATCTTTAAGAAGTCTACTTCTCTTTCCTTTTCCCTCCAGTACTTATTAGCGCCTATAGCTGAAGCTACTAGGCCTTCTAGAATTTGTCCTCCAGTTAATCTTGGATAAAAACAAAAGGATAAAGCTATGTTGTGTGGGTAAACCTTCATAAGCTTTCTAGACTCTGCCCTAATTGAAGGCCTATAGTTTTTAACAACCCTTATTATCTTTCCATATTCTAACAGCTTTATATGATTTGTTAAAGTAAGTTTATGAACTCCTAAATCCCTTGCAAGTGAAGTAACATTTACAACCATTCCCACGTCTTTCATAAACATCTCTACTAGAGTTGAAAGAAGAGAAACATTGACAGTTTTAAATAAACTTGGGATATCAGTTTTTACTACTTTCTCAATAACCAGTGTTCTGACGTATTCATTTACTTTACTTATATCATCCCACTTCACTATTTCGGGAAACGGCTTTCGGATATAATCTTTAAAAATCATTTCAAGTTTATCTTGATATAGCTCAAAGTTGTCTATCCTTTTTTCAAAGTAAAGTTCAGCAAACTCTTGAAGAGTTAAAGGTTGAACCTCAAAGGAAAAATACCTGCCTGCTAAATCTTTAGCAGCTTCCCTTTCAACAGTTATGCTCGCAGAACCAGAAACACAGATTTTTAAGTTTGGTAGTGAGTCGTACAGAAGTTTCAATTTTGAGCTCCAATTTTTTAACTTGTGAACCTCATCAAAAAATAAGAAAACCTTTTCTTCTTTCCAATTAACTTTCGTTATTCGAGCGTATTCCTCTAGAACTTTAATGGGGTCTTCTATGACTTCGTCAAAAGAAAAATAGAGTATGTTTCTTGGATTTACTCCACTTTTTAGTAGTTCTTCTATCAGTTGGTATAGTATGGTTGACTTACCTACCCTTCTTAATCCAGTTAGAACAACGATCTGTTTGTATTGGAAATAAGTCTTCTTTATCTCATCAAATATTTTTCTCCTGTATTGCTTTGCTTTTTCCTTTGAAACAGTAGTAGTTCTCCACCAATCGTTTAGTAAAAGTAAAACGTCTTCCATATTAGTTCTTTAAAAGAACTAATATTTAAATTTTTAGGTCTATAAGAGAACCAACACAATTAAACAGAATAAGAGCAGGGCTTCTTAGATTGCATAAGTTCCATGGTTATTTTTTCCAGTACGTCTACGATTTAATTATAAAAAGCTCAGCAAGAAAGCCTGGAGTTTTAACCGTGGGTACATAATGAAGAATAAGCTGTAACAAGTATACTAGTAGAAGATAAATTAGAAGCTGCAGAAATTTTGATAAGTATAACCTTAGAATCTGGTCTTACAGGCCTTCCTGTAACGAAACAGCTTAAGATAAGAGAAATACATACTTTGAATAAAAGGATTTGATCACATTCCAGAGGTAAGAAGAGTATTTTATGAGCTAAAGTTAGAAGAAGGTATAAAAATTTTGTAGCTAAATTAAGTTTAAAAAAGTAAGTTCACCTCAAAAACTGTCCTTCAAGACTGCGCTTAACTCTATACCTTAACTGATAAAATTTTTTCTTTAATTTCGAATACAACTTCTCCTCTTCCAGCTAAATCGCCATCGACATGGTAGTTGCACTCACTACTTACTTTTATCTTTTTTCCTCGCTCCATTTTTACCTTTGGATGTTGAAGATGAGCACCTTTCTTTAGCATATCTCGATTTTTCGCAACTTCAAGTTTTGACAAATCTCCAAACAATATTATGTCGAGAAGGCCATCTTGCATGTCTGCATATGGAGCAATTATGTCGCCGTTCCCAATGTATTTTCCATTACTTATTGTAATGTCAAAAAACTTGTCTTCAATTGTTCTTCCATCTATATCAACTTTCATTTTGTCCACCCTATAACTAATAAAAGCAATCCAGATAGAAAAATCAACAGGGTTAGGAACTACCCTTTTTAAGAACCTTATATGATTATAGTACTTTACTATTTCTGCGGTAAATCCTACTCCGGCATTGCCAAAGAAGTACTTATCGTTTACTTTGCCAACGTCTATCCTTATTACATTTTCTCCGAGCAATCGTCTGCATGCCTCTTCATAATTAAAAGGAATTCCTAGACTTCTAGCAATGTTGTTTTCTCTTCCTGCAGGAATTATTCCAAGGATTTTATCCTCTCCTGAATCTAAGATCCCACTTCCAACTTCATTTACAGTTCCATCGCCTCCAACAGCAATAAACGTATCGTACTCTTTTGCATTTTCCTTAGCTAAGAAGTATGGATGCTTAGGCCCTTTACTATAAACAACTTCATAAGAAAAGCTTAGCTCTTTAAGAAAATGAAGAAGTTGGTAAAAGTTCGAAGAAGGATTAACGATGATAAGTGTCTTATAAGCCATGTTTATCAGTTGCATACAAGCACTTAAAAATTTTTGAGATCTTATAAGACTGCCAACTTAAGACTTAAAGGTTCATTCTCGCATCCGCTTTTTTGTTACTCTCAAATTCTTTTCTTATTTCTTCGGATTCATACAACAATATTAAATACTTCTTTACTTTTGCCTTTATAAGAAATACAACATAAATAACAATTACGCTTCTTTCCTTCAGAAGTTGTTCCATTAGAAAAAAGCCCATCCTTATCTATCTTTTGGCCATGTTTCAATAACTTTTCTAAGTAGTGCTTCGTTAAGTATCTTAAACTTCTTACCCTTTCGCTCATATTTTTTCAACTCTTAGGTTGTCTTCATTTGATTAAGTAATCAAGCAAGAAACAATTTAGCACGTCTGACAACTTTCCTTACCTTTACTATTGTTAACTTGGTTAGTATGCTTACAACAACATCTTCTGCTTTTTTTTGTATTTCTTTAGTGCTTTAACTACTTTTTCGTTATTCTTTTTTAATTTGATCAAAAAACTTGTATCAAGTACTGGTTTCATTCTTGATAATTGAAGCCAGAAAGTGAAGAAAAATCTCTTGTCCTAAACTGTTTCTTTAATAGACTTGATAATATCTTTAGTTCATTCTCTCTTCCACTACAGAAAGAGCCAACCTTAATAAGTATGTCTATCCTCCTCTCTACCGAGGTCCTTATTAGCAAATCTATAATCTCAGAAAATGATCTCTTCCCTTGAGTCTGAATAGCTTCTCATAGACTTCACCCGAAATTGTTATTGTTTTTCATGTATCATGTGTTTAACATTTTTATTTGTAAATTTTTCTATAATTTGCAGAATAAATTAAGCTAAAGATATAAATTTCGAGTAGATTATTGACCTAGGCTCATGCATAACGTTTGTCGAGCACAAAAACTAGATCTTGGGGCTTCGATGGCGACTTTCTTGTTGGCTTTATGTAGGTTCTTTAGGAATCTAAAGAACTTAGTTTTTCCAAAAATTATCTCATCGTTACTATTTCTATTTTTCTGAATTTTTTTTAGTTTAAGTAAGTGTTTATCTCCACTAATTACATACTTTGCTTCTGCTTCGAGCGCGCACTCCAAAACTTTGTTGTCTGACAAATCTCTTTTTATGGCATTAACCTTCACTTTTGGATTTACTAACTTTAATCTTTCTGTTAAGGATTCTAATGCGGTCCTCTTATCTACTCCAGCTTTTTCAAGGACTTCATCAATTTTTGGATAAGTTAACACTCTGGCTAATTCTTTCAGTATTTCTTCGGAAGAATAAAATTCAACACTCTCCTTTTCTATCACCTTAGAAATTTCCTTTGCTAGAGCTTTCTTAAACAGGAGCGATACAAGAATGTTCGTATCTAAGACTGCTTTGACCTTGCCCATCTTATAGCTTCATCTACCAGCTTGTCCACGTTCACTTTCTTTTTCTCGACAACACTTGCTATTTTTTCAGACAATTCTTCTAAACTTAGCTTCCTTGCTTTCCTCAGGACTATTTCTTCACCTCTTGTCATAACTATGATCTTTTCTCCTGGTAGAATTTCAAGTCGATCTCTTATCTCTTTTGGAATTACAACTTGACCTTTCGAAGAAACCTTTGTTACGTCTTCTATTTCTTCCATGTTTTCGGAATAGTTTTACTAGTACTTAAAGTTTTACCAATCTAACATATACTTAAATAATCCTTCTCGTCTTCCTAGGACCAAGAACTCTCAAGACGAGACATAAGGAATTTTTAATAGAAAAGAATGAAAATAAGTTCGTAGACGATCTTTAGTTAGCATCTCTTTATGCAAAACTTAACGCATTTACTGTTCCATTAATTTGTATTTATACTGAAATTTTAAAAAGTGCAGAAAACTACTGAAATAACAGTTCATTTCTTCTTAGAAAATTTAAGCAGAAAACAAAGCTTACTTCCAGAAAGATTCTAAGTTAAATAAGTTAGTCTTAAAACAAAGTTTATTTCTAAACTTACCTATTACTAAGGAATTAAGACCTACTTCGCTTTCCATCTATATTCCCTATTTTCTTTTATCCTTTCTACATGACCTTCTTTTAAAAGTTCATCTAATATTTTTCTTACTGTAGATTCAGGTTTTTCTAAAAACGAAATTATTTCTTTTACGTTCATTGCTTTTTCGTTCAATATGCAAAGTATAACTAACTTAAGAATTTCTTTTTCGATTTTCCTTGGTATTTTTATGTTAATACTGTACCTCTCTCTTAGAAGGTCTAGAGTATCGAGGAGAGAAATCAAAACTACTTTTTTAATTTTCTTTTGCTGAGTTAGTGCTTCTCTAAGTAAGAAATTCCAATCTAAGCCTTCTCTTGCAATTGTATAGCAATCGTCAACATCAAGATCTCTTTCAGTAGCAGACTTCAGCAAGAATATAAACTCTAATGGAGTTAATAATACTTCAAGTTTCTTTCCTTTCCATACAAGTTTTGATCTTTCTTTTATAGCTTCTGTTAAAAAGTATCCCCTGAATACTTTTTCATTAAAGACATCTATTCTTCTCTCACCTTTCACACAAGCTACTTCTTTGCAAATAAATCCGATTTTTCTTAGAGCATCAACGACTAAACGAAAGTACCTCCTTTCACAAATAATGTCAATATCCTTTGTTGAACTTCTTAATCCTCTAAACACTAGGTTTGTCCCTCCAATTAGGTAAATCCTTGCCTTGTTTGAAAGATTTTCGTCAATTGAAAGAAAAATGTCTTCAAGATCTGTTCTCGAATTTATTTCTACATTCACTTCGTAAAGCTTAGCTTTTTCTCTTATCTCTTCAAAATTATCTCTTATAAACTTTGGTATCAGAGCTAACTTATCCTGAATTCCATAATGCCTAGCAATATGATACACTTTTTCAAAGTTCATGCTATCTCTATTCTTTAAGTAGAATATGGAAACTAAGGAGAGGTCATTTGAATTTTTAGCAAACCAAACCGAATGAACAAAAACTTCCTCTATAGAAACATCTTTCTTTTTTCTTACATAAAAATACTTATTAGGAACAACCTTAACTCCATAGTTTTGATAAGCAGAAAAACCAGTTAGCGTGGCGCCACTTATTGGAGTATCACTTTCAAATAGGTCAATATCACTCTGTGTTCTTAGTAACCTTGCTAAGGCGCTTAATTCTTCAAGGTCATTTCTCAACCTAAACTTACCATTTGTTTGTTCTATTAGTCCAAGCCCCATAGACTCCCCATAAACGGCCCCCCATAAACTGCCTTTTTCGCTCATGAATGCACAGCTTATGCGAATACATCTTTTGATGAAAGTAAACTTTGTTACAAAAGTAAGGAAAAATATTATTCCATAACTAACTAGTTGTTTCTCTATACAAAGAACCTTAAATCATTTGCCAGCCGCTACTATTGGAAAGATCCAGCTCATGCCAAGCCTTTATCAATTTCATTTCTTTTCGTTCATCCTACTTAGGTAGTCAGCACACATTAATACCTCATGTACTTTAAATAAAAAAAGTTTATGTACAACCTGCACCAAACAGAATTTTATCATACTGAGGAAAAGTTGGAAATTATTTCTTGCTGTTTAAATTGTGGTAAGGGTAAAGAAGAGGTCGCAATTGTAACTGAAGTTCAACATTGTGCTTGATTTTAATGTCAATTTTTCTCTTATACATATTTTTACATGGAGCTTTGTAGCAACATGCTCATTGGGCTTCTGTTATTTTTCTAGGCGTGAGGTCTCCCCTCCAGTTTAGGACCCATATGTTGTGCTCTCTTGCTAGGTCTAGAGCACTTGGAGTAGCGTAGTCTGTGTAAACCACCTTTATCATCTTAGTTTTAACTAGGTCAGGTTTCATCCTTCTAATTATCTCTATTTTCTCCTCTAACTCCCCAATTAGTCTTGCTCCAAGCCTCACAGTTGCCTCGCCGATCACATATATATCGCCTATGGCACCGTAGATATTTATCTCCATACTGTTGATAAATATCCTGTTCAGTTCAATATCCAACCCCAGCTCGTTCTTCAACCTATGTCTAATTACATCTAGACTCTCCTCCTCGACTGAGATTGTTAACCTATCCAGAGTTGCTACAAGCCTATTCTGAGTTATGCGCAGATCCTTAACCTCCGCCCAGAGTTTATTCTGGCTTTCTCTCAATGCTCTGACTTCATCCCAGAGCTTGTTTTGACTTTCCCATAGTTTATTCTGGCCTTCCTCCAGCTTATCCAGTCTCTTCAAAATTTCAGACAATCCCAAGTAGCCAGCTACAGTGTAACGAAATTCCTTATCCTTGTCAAGTAACTCAAGGAACTCTTCTTTTAACTTGTTCGTCATTACCCTATAATTGTATTGTTCTTAAAAAAGGTATTTAAGCATAACCTTTTCTAGACATGCTTTGTTAACTTAAAGTTTTTCTAGGCTAAGGTTGTTTTTCTTATGTTTTTGAACTAAACTCCAATAGGAAGAGAACCAATCTTTCGTTGATTTTCTACGCCCTTGCATTCTAAAGAAAAGCGAAGTAACTTATAAGTACTGAGGGCGAAAGTACATTGTACCAAAGAAAATGTTTGGATTAAATTTCTTTCTCCTTCATAAAATAGAGTTAATTTTATTACAAGTTATTAAGCAATGAGAAATTTTTTAAGCTTAAATTCAAAAATGCAGAGTTAGACCAAACTGAAGCTGAAAGAGAGTTTTAGGGGTTAAAGGATTTAGGAGTAAGTCTGCTTCCATGAAGGATTGTCTCTAGAGATAGCTACTTGAAATAAGCAGCTTCAAACTGAGTTTTTAGTTTCTTTAATTAAATCTTCAAGGCGAATTCTTCCAGAAACATAAATCCGTAAACGCATTATGCCAACCATCGCGTACAACCGTGCGATGCCAAAGTATTTTTGGCATACTATATTTACCTTCCTAGCCCATTTTTTAAGTTTTTTAATTTTCTCTATTATATGTTATAGTTAGCTAAAAACATCACTTAAAATTTCTACAAAAACAAGAAGATTAACTTTAAAGACATACTCCCAACCTATTGCGAGCTTCCACTATGTACTCTGCAACTTCGCAGACGGGTGCAACTCATATCTTATCTTCATTTTTCTTTAGAAACCTTAAGAATCCAGTTAAATCGAATTCTGAAGTTGGTAGATGCCCTTCGTTTATGCCATGAAACGTATATATAGCCCATCCATTCTCAGAAGAAGCTCTAACGACTAAACCTATCATCTGCTCAAAGCTCATCCTATGAGCGGGCCAAGACCAAAGCTCGTGTAAGTCGCATGCCAATGGAAAATTAGGATAGCCAAGTTCACCCCAGCCTCTAGCAGCTAGGAAAATCTCAGCAACAATTGGCACATAGCTTCTCTTTGACAGTCCTCTGCCGATTGTTGTTTCATAGCAAGGATATGCAAAAGTTCTACTGCCGTTAGGTACAACCTCCTTAATCCTCCTATGTGCCTCTATTATATCGGCTTTTATATCTTCAAGAGTCATTTTCTCCAAGCATTTAACATTAGCCCTTGCAAATTGGAAGTTGCAGGAGCATGGATGAGTAAGAGTATGATTACCTATTTCATGTCCGCGGTCAGCAACGTCCTTCCAAGGCTTAAGACTAGTTCTATAGTCGCCAGTAGGGTTTACGTAAAAAGTAGCTCTAAAGCCATGCTCCTCAAGGAGAGGTACAGCTAGTTTCAACTGAGACTGTAAACCATCATCAAAAGTGAGTGAAACAGCCACTCTTTTGCCATTAGGCCAATTGAAACGTTCGGCTATATCGTTCAACTCCAATTCTACATTAATCCTTAAACTTGTTACAATTATTTAAGTCCTTCGATTAAGCATTCTTGCTACAAGGTAATTTATCCTTGAATTACATTCCAAATGTTTAAAACCATTAAATCTTAACACTCGAATATTGAACGCTGAAGAAATTAAAAACTTTATCTTATTTAAAACAATTTAGAAGCAAGCATAAAAACCAGAGTAACGACTAGAAGGATGTAGTCTATTTGTTCTTAGATTCAGATCTTGTAATCTACATATGCCACTTGTTACTTGAGAGATCAATCCGCTGGTTTAAAACGCAAAGCCTGTTTTTCACCGAGCCCCTGCGACCTCTTTTTCTCCAATTCTCGCTGCATATCTTCACAACGCTTATACCATAGTGTCTCATAATCCTTTTGAGACACCACCCTGTTTTTTAGGTCAGAAATCCTACGGATTCCGCTTTCCTTGCACCATGCTACGCATATCTCATAAGCTTCCCAGTCAAGCTCCTCATCCTCCCAGTAAACCGGAACCCCCAAGACTCCACACAGGTAAGCGGCAAAAGCTCTAGTATGACCGTCAACAAATACGACGTCCTCTCCAAGCTTCTTGACAGGTATAGGCTCAATCGACCCTAGATCATTAGGATTAAACCTTTTCATCACGCTGCAAAGCTTTTCGAAACTAATGTAGAGTTGACTAGGCTGTATATCCTCAAGCCTCATCTTGAATATTTTGACCATTGAACCCTAGCACTAAGGATTTAGATGATAGAGAATTTAAAACTTTATCTTATTGAAGCAAGTTAGAAAGCAACACGAAAAATAGGATTTGCCGACTAGAGGGTATATTCTAGTAGCTCCTAGGCTCAAAACTTGGAATCCACATTTGTTCTCCTCCTCTTAAGGCCGATTGATGAGCAATTATTCCTGGAACAGTCATGGCCAGAGCCTCGTAGATGCCAATTGCTGGAGAACGCTTCTCAACAATAGACTGAATGAACTCATGAACTATGAAGTTATGAGAACTATCGTGCCCACTTGGACGACGCAGAGACTCTGGAAGAAGGTTCGTCTTCCACCATTCTGTCTGTTCATAGCTTTCCATCTGCGGTAAGTCTAAAGGACTACTTCCAGCCTTCCAGACAACGTGTTTAGTACCATTGGGATGAGGCTCGAAGAAGCTCATCTTCTCACCAATCCACTGTCCTCTTTCACAAGGCCCAATCGGCGCGTTCCAGTAGACAGCTACTCTAAAAGCGTTACCCTTGTCCGTTATGAAAAATGCAGTCTCATTCCAGAAAGGATTATTGTAAGAATTATCTTTGAGAATTGGAGACTCATCTCCCCATCCTACGGCTGAAACCTTAACCATCCTTTCTCCAGTAACTCCAACCAAGTATGCGGTGCAGTGCGTTGGGTAGAGCATAGGAGGAAATCCGTAGCGCCAAGTCTTATTGCCATTCTTATCGAAGAATAACGACGCCAATCCTGGGTGATAGTATTCAGCTTCTGTATAAAATATTCTGCCGAACTTGCCTTCCTTAAACCATTTTCTTGCAGATATCACTGCCTGATGATACCAGCTAGTCTCGGCCATCATATAGTTCAACCCTGTTTCCCTAACAGTTCTGAGAAGCATATCCGCTTCCTCAAGCGTCATGCAAGCTGGAACTGCAGACAGTACATGCTTTCCAGCTTTCAAACACTCAACTGCTTGCTTAGCATGAAGTGGCGCTGGCGTGAAAAGAGCAACTGCTTCAACTTTTTGGTCCTGTAGAAGTTCCTCGAAAGTTTCATATGATTTTTCACATCCATAAGCTTGCATTAAATGCCTACGTTTTTCTGGAACAGGGTCGCATACTGCTTCTACGATACAATTAGGATGGTGATGCCACTCGAAAACAGATCCAAAGCCTCCGCCTACTATTCCGATATGCACTTTCTTAGGCGAACTCATATTTTCTAAATACCTTTAGATGTTAAAAACTTTTTTTAATATTATTTATTAGAATTTGATTCTCTTTCTCTTGGAGCGTAGTTCCTTGACCTAGGAAACCTTAAAGTTAATAGATCATTACTTATGATTCGTGCGTAACCTTTAAGTAATTGAGTTTTAAAGGAAATCGCTCCTGCGAGGTGAAAAGACATGACAGAAGAAGTAATCAGAGCTGAAAACCTAACAAAGGTTTACAACCGAAGCCTAGTAGCTGTCGATCACATAAACTTCAGTGTTAGAGAAGGCGAAATCTTTGGCTTTTTGGGACCAAACGGCGCTGGAAAAACAACAACTATAGGCATGCTAACAACGGTGCTGAAGCCAACTGAAGGCACTGCTTTAGTGCTGGGTTATGATATTGTTAAGCAAGATAGCGAAGTTAGGAAGATCATTGGTGTTGTGCCCCAAGAGTACACGGCTGATGAAGATTTAACAGGCTATGAAAACATCATGCTCTGCGCCGACTTATATGGGATTCCACGGGACGTGGCCAAAAAACGCGCCTTGGAACTACTGGAACTCGTGGAACTGGCAGATTTCAAAGACAAAAAGGTTGAAACCTATTCTGGTGGAATGCGAAGAAGACTTGAGCTCGCAATTGGACTAATCAACAGGCCTAAAGTACTATTTTTGGACGAGCCAACTTTGGGTTTGGA
>JAAOZO010000179.1 GCA_011605715.1 Nitrososphaerota archaeon
AGATGCTCCAGATGTGGGAAGATTAATGCCCCGAAAGGCGCATTATAATTTGTTCAAAATATGGGTTGAGGATCAACAGGCATCATCTAAATGCTACAGTGAACTTGTACTTTCAGGTCGTAGTTTTGTTAAGTATGCTCTTAAATACTGCTAGCTTAGGTTCTAATTTATTTAAATCTTTAAAATATGCGAAAAGTAAAGTTAAT
The DNA here is from genome assembly GCA_011605715.1 of Nitrososphaerota archaeon. GTDB lineage: Archaea > Thermoproteota > EX4484-205 > EX4484-205 > JAAOZO01 > JAAOZO01. The sequence continues at coordinate 207 of JAAOZO010000179.1, forward strand.
CAAAGAAATAAAAAGTGTAGAACTATATCGGTAACTTTTTGTTAAATATTACCGATAAAGTTTATAAGTTTTGAGTAACTAAACTTAGCGTATGGTTAACAGTCTCTTTCAAACGAAGTTGTTTTAAAGTAATTTTTTCTAAAAACTTATAAATTTGCTACAATTAACTAACGTTATGAAAGCCGTAGCGCTATTTGGAGTTGGAGACATAAGGGTAGTTGAAAAAGAAATTCCAAAGATTGGAGACAAAGAAGTTCTTATAAAAGTTGGTGCATGTGGCATTTGCGGAACTGACATCCATTTCTTTAAAGGAGAATGGGAAGTTAAAACTCCATTAGTTTTAGGGCATGAATTTTCTGGGGTTGTAGAAAAAGTTGGTTCTAAAGTTTCAAACATAAAAGTTGGTGATAGGGTTGTTGCTGAACCAAACATTCCATGTGGAGAATGTAAATACTGCAGAATGAGCGAAAGAAACTTTTTCTGTGAAAACCTTCAAGCAACTGGAGTCACTACAGATGGTGCCTTTGCTGAGTACGTAAAAGTTCCAGCTCAAAACGTTTACAAGATACCAGACAGCTTAACGTTAGAAGAAGCTGCGTTGATTGAGCCATTAGCTTGCATAGTTAGAGGATTAGACAACGTTGGAATTAAAGTTGGAAGTAATGTAGCAATAGTTGGTGCTGGACCAATTGGTCTGCTTATGACGCAGGTTGTTAACTACTATGGTGCTTCAAGAACATTTGTAATTGATATGGATGACGATAGGCTAAAACTTGCCAAGGAACTAGGTGCAACTTATACAATAAACTTTAAAGAACAAGATCCAAAAAGTTTTGTATACGAAAAGACTGAAGGCATTGGGGTGGACGTTTCAATAGAATGCGTTGGAAGCTCAGCTGCAATAGAAACTGCATTTAGGTTAGCAAGAAGAGGAGGAAAGCTTCTAATATTTGGAGTTGCTCCAGAACACGATGTGTGGCATGTGAAACCATTTGAGCTTTACGACAAAGAAATATCTATATTTACCTCTTATAGGAGTCCATATACTTTTCAAAGAGCAGTTGAAGTTGCATCTTCAGGAAAGATAAAGCTTAAACCAATAATTTCTCATATCTATAGCCTAGATGAAGCACCTAAAGCTTTCAATGAGCTGGCTAGCAGAAAGAAGGGAATGATAAAAGTTCTTCTTAAGCCTTAGGAACTTAATGGCTTAAGCTAAGGTGATAAGGATGGACTCAAAACCTGTTTACCTGGATTCTACTTACCCAACAGAAGCAAGAGTTGAAGACTTACTATCAAGGATGACCTTAGAAGAGAAGATTGCTCAGCTAAACTCGGTATGGGCTTCAAACATAGTCGAAAATGGAAAAATTTCTGAAGAAAAACTAAATGCTCTTTTAAAAAACGGTATCGGACAAATTTCAAGGTTAGCAGGCGCAACTAGTTTACCTCCAAAGGAAGTGGCAAAAGTTTACAATGAAATTCAAAAATTTTTAGTAGAAAGAACAAGGCTTAAAATTCCTGCAATCGTACACGAAGAATGCCTAAGTGGCTTCATGGCAAACACAGCTACAACTTTCCCTCAAGCTATAGGACTTGCAAGTACGTGGGATCCAGAGCTAATTTACAAAATAACTTCAGTTATAAGAAAGCAAATGAGATGCGTTGGTGCACATCAAGGTCTTTCTCCTGTCCTAGATGTAGCTAGAGACCCAAGGTGGGGGCGAATTGAGGAAACTTTAGGTGAAGATCCTTACCTAGTTGCAACGATGGGAGAACGCTATATTAGGGGTTTACAGGGAGACGACATCAGAAGAGGAATAGTTGCTACTGCTAAGCATTTTGCAGGTCATAGTTTTTCAGAAGGTGGAAGAAACTTAGCCCCGGTGCATGTTTCTCCAAGAGAGTTTAGAGAAGTCTTCCTGTTTCCATTCGAAGTAGCAGTTAAAAGCGCTAAAGTGCTTTCTATAATGAACGCTTACCATGAAATCGATGGAATTCCTTGCGCATCCTCAAAAGAACTTCTAACTAAAATCCTAAGGGAAGAATGGGGCTTCGGTGGAATTGTAGTTTCAGACTACGGTGCAATAGACATGCTTCACTCTTTCCATAGAGTTACAGATTCAAAGGAAGGCGCTGCAAGATTAGCGATTGAAGCTGGTATAGACATAGAGCTTCCAAATTTAAACTGCTATTATGAGCCTTTAATTTCTGCTGTTAAGAAAGGTTTTGTTTCAGAAGCTACAATTGATGAAGCTGTTAGAAGAGTCTTAAGGTTAAAGTTTCAGCTTGGATTGTTTGAAAGTCCTTATGTTGACCTTTCAGAAGTTCCAGAGTTTCTTGATGGTAAGGACGAGTATAGAAGTCTAGCTCTTGAAGCGGCAAGAGAATCAATAGTATTACTAAAAAATGATGGAAATCTTCTTCCTTTATCTAAAAGTATAGAATCAATTGCAGTTATTGGTCCCAACGCAGCAAGTACAAGAAACTTACTTGGAGATTACAGCTTTACTGCACACCTTTCTCTCACTAAGGATGCTGTTCCAATCATAAGCATACTTGAGGGAATAAAAAGGAAAGTTTCAAGGAGTGCTAAGGTTTACTATGCTAAAGGCTGTGAAGTAACTGGAAACTCAAAAGATGGGTTTGAAGAGGCCATAGAGTTGGCAAAGAAGTCCAAAGTTGCTATAGTTGTAGTTGGTGAAAGGTCAGGTTTTTCAAAAGAAGATACTTCGGGAGAAGGAAGAGATAGAAGTGAGCTAAGCTTACCTGGAGTTCAAGAGGAACTTGTTAAAGCAATTTATGAAACAGGAACTCCAACGGTAGTTATTCTGGTTAATGGAAGGCCTTTAGCTATTCATTGGATAGTTGAACGCTTACCTTCCATTTTAGAAGCTTGGCTACCTGGAGAGGAAGGCGGCAATGCAGTAGCTGATGTTTTGTTTGGAGACTACAATCCGGGTGGAAGACTGCCCATTTCTTTTCCAAAATCAGTTGGACAAATTCCTGTTTACTACAACAGAAAGGCTACTTCTTTTGGAAACTATGTTTCTTCAGATTCAAAGCCGCTATTCCCATTTGGCCACGGTTTAAGTTATACAAAGTTCGAATATAGTAACCTAGAAATAACGCCAAAAGAAGTTGAACCAATAGGAGAAATTCACATTAGCTTTGAAGTTAAGAACAAGGGAAAAATGAAAGGCGATGAAGTAATCCAACTATACTTAAGTGATATTGTTGCAAGCTTAACTAGGCCTGTCAAAGAGCTGAAGGGCTTCAAGAGAATAACTTTAGATCCAGAAGAAAAGAAAAAAGTTACATTCATTCTTTATACTGATCAACTTGCTTTTTACGATGAGCATTTAAACTTAGTTGTTGAACCAGGTACTTATGAAGTAATGATTGGCTCTTCGTCTGAAGACATAAGACTTTCTGGTAGTTTTGAAGTTGTTGGTGAGAAGAAAATTGTTCCAAAGTTAAGAAGGTATTTTTCGCACACTTTAATTGAATAAACTATACTCTCTATGCAAATACTTAAGTTACGTACTTTTTAGAAGTCTCCTAACAGAAATAAACTTCAGGTAAATTATGTTTTTTGTTATTAATTTAAACTTATTTTTCTAACGAAGAATCGGTAATGTAAGACGAGAACTTAGCATGTTTGTTCTAGCAAAGACTGGAGTGGCGCGAGCTGTCTGTTTAGGAAGGCTGAAAATCACGATTTCACGGCTACTTAAGTTTAAATAAAATTCGACTAGATTTAAATAGTTCATTTATAAACTATTATAAAATCATAACGAAATACTTAAATATAACATCCTAATCTTTGGTGGGCGAGGGATGGAGATGAGAACTCAACTCCAATATCGATAGCCGATTTAAATCGGCTTAAAATTGTTGCTGAACGCGCAAGAAGAAATATAATCATTATGTCGTTGTACAACAATGACATACACCTAGGTTCTTCACTAAGTACTGTAGAGATCTTAACTACCATTGTCCTTAAGTTCAAGCGTGATGGATCTTCTGAAGATAAGGATTGGTTAATCCTTAGTAAAGGGCATGCGGCTCCTGCTTTGTACGCTGTACTAGCAGAAAAGAATTTAATCCCTACTAATGAGCTTTGGAAAATTCAAGACATTAATAGTATACTTCAAGGACATCCAGAAATATTCATACCCGGGGTGGATATGTCTACTGGTAGCTTAGGTCAAGGGTTAAGCTTTGGTGTAGGCGTTGCTGAAGGATTGAAGATGTCTAGACGTAATGGAAGAGTTTACGTAATAATGGGCGATGGTGAACAGGATGAAGGTCAAGTTTGGGAAGCGGCAACTCATGCCGCTTCTATGAAATTAAATAACTTAATTAGCATAGTGGATGCTAATGGATATCAACTTGATGATGCAACAGAAGAAATAAAACCAAAGCATTACTTGCCTGAAGTTTGGAGAGCTATTGGTTGGAATGTAGTACATTGTGATGGTCATGATATAATAAGTATATCTTATGCTTTAGAAAATGGCATAAATTCAAGGAAACCAACTGTAATATTTGCAAAAACAATCAGAGGGAAGGGACTTCCACTCATAGAGAATTCAAAGAAGCAAAAGGTGAACAACGGTGATGCAGAAGAGTAAAAGTTTTTCCTCAATGCGAGAAGCTTTTGGAAGAATAATTAGTGAGCTTGGGGATGAACATAAAGATCTAATGGTCCTTACAGCTGATGTAGGCAATTCAACTAAAGCAGTTTACTTTAGGGAAAAATTTCCTAATAGATACTTCAACGTTGGTATTTCTGAACAACACCTTATAGACTTTGCTGCGGGTCTAGCTGCTACTGGAAAGCTTCCTGTCGTAGCTGGTTTTGCTATGTTTTTAATGAGAGCATGGGAACAAATAAGAAACACAGTGTGCCGAATGAACTTAAACGTAAAAATAGTTGCAACACATTCAGGGTATAGCGATTACAACGACGGCTCAAGTCATCAATCATTAGAAGATATAGCCCTGATGAGAGTTCTTCCAAGGATGAAGGTTGTAGTACCCGCAGATTCATGGGAAGTAAGAAGAAGTCTTCCAGTAATTCTTAGAGAGCCCGGGCCCATTTACTATAGAATAGGAAGAGACTATTCTCCGCCTATAACAGAAAGTTTTAAGTACGATTTTAAGATAGGCGAGGCTACAGTTCTTAAGGATGGTTCTGACCTAGTTATAATTGGAGCTGGCGTTGTTTTGTGGGATGCTATTAAGGTTGCTGAAAAGTTAGAACAAATGAACATAAGTACAGCTGTAATAGATATGACGACTATAAAACCAATTGATGAAAAAGTAATAGAGACGTACGCAAGAAAAACTGGTAGAATAGTAACTATAGAGGAACATAACGTAATTGGTGGATTAGGCTCCGCAGTATCAGAAGTTGTTGTAAAAAAATATCCTGTTCCAATAAGAATGGTTGGCGCTAGCGACTTTGGAAGGTCTGCTAGAAGTCAAAGAGAATTACTAGATTACTATAAAATTAACGACAAGTCACTCATGAATGCATCTTTAGAGCTTCTGAGGTTGAAGTCTTAGAAAATGAACAAACTTAAAGAATTAAGGAAAGAAATAGACGTTGTTGACGAAGAAATTATAAAACTAGTCTCACGTAGACTAAAAGCATCAAGAGAAATAGGCAAACTTAAGAGAAAGCGTAACAAAAGCATAAAGGATAACAAAAGAGAGGAAGAAGTTAAGCAACATTGGATATCATCTTCTCAGAAGTACAACATACCTGTAAAACTTGCTGAACAAATTCTCGCACAACTTTTAACTTTCTCAAGAATTTCACAGGTGCAAGCATCAGGATGTGTAAATGTTGCAATACTTGGATATGGTGGTATGGGAAAATCTATTGCTTCTCTTCTTTCTTTTGCGGGACATGAGGTTGTATTGACTGGAAGGGACTTAAGAAAAGCTACGAAAGCTGCATCAGAAATTAACATTCGTGCAATGAGCGTTAAAGAAGTTTTGGATTGGGCTGAATATTTAATTTTAGCTGTACCTCCTAGTGCAGTTAACAGTAAAGTTGTACTCCAAACTTTAAAAGGTAGTTCTGGAAAACTAGTAATGGACATATTTTCTTCGAAAGAAAAAACTTTCCAAACTATTGAAAAACTTTCCATAAGCTACAACTTCACTTTCGTAAGTACACATCCTCTCTTTGGTCCTCTTAGTTTACCTATTGGAGAAAAAATTGTTATAATACCTTCTTCTACGGGGGTTAAAGCAGTAAATGAAGTTAAAAAATTTTGGTTAGAAAGTGGTCTGATTCCAGTAGTTTCTTCTTTAGAAGAGCATGAAAAAGCAATGGCTATTGTTCAAGTGCTTGTCCACTTCTACCTAGTTGGATTGTTAAGATCAATTGACATTAGTAAGAAAAAACTTAACGTAAACCTTCACAACTTTACTACTCCCAATTTTATCGAAGTTTCAAAAATTCTAGAAAGAACGAAAAGTAACATAGAAGTTATCTTTGAAATTCAAAAGTACAACAAGTATAGTAAAGATGAAAGGGCCTTGGGCTTGAACGAACTTCTTAAGTTGAAGGAGGAGCTAGATAAACAATGATTCTATACATAATAAGAAAAAATGCAGATTACTCTACTTTAAAGGAAAAACTTGAAGCAAGTTCAGCAACGTATAAGTTCATAGATCTTTATGGTAAAAGATTAGTCGTGGGTTGGCCCGATTCATGCTTGGTTGGTTTGCAGGATCCATCAATAGAATTAATAGTTAATTCAAGGTCTCCATACGTATTGTCTGAGAATAACTGGAAAAAAGAACCTACTATTGTAAACGTAAGTGGCATAGAGATAGGTGGAGAAAAAGTAGTGGTGGCTGCAGGCCCATGTTCTGTAGAGAGTGAAGAACAGATTGAGTCTGTTGCAAAAGCTATAAAGTCTGCGGGAGCAAAGCTCCTTCGAGGTGGTACTTATAAACCAAGAACAAGTCCTTATTCCTTTCAAGGTTTAGGATCAGAAGGCATAAGAATCCTTAAGAAAGTTGGAGACTCCTTAGGTCTTCCTATTGTAACTGAAATCCTAGATGTTCGAAGTTTAGATGTATTTAAGGATGTCGATATGATTCAAGTTGGTGCAAGGAATTCGCAAAATTTTCCTTTGCTGAGAGAATTAGGTAAGTTTGGAAAGCCAGTCTTGTTGAAGCGAGGGATGAGTACTACAGTAGAAGAGTGGATGGCTTCCGCTGACTATATCTTGTACGAAGGTAATGGAAACGTAGTATTATGCGAACGAGGAGTTAGAACGTTTGAAAAAGCAACTAGGTTTACACTTGACATAGGTGGAATGGCTGCAGTAAAGCTACTTAGCCACCTTCCAGTTTGTGCTGATCCAAGTCATTCTGCTGGTAAAAGGGAGTTAGTTCAATCACTTGCGTTAGCTGCTATAGCCGCAGGTGCAGACATGCTCTTGATAGAAGTCCATCCAAATCCTGAGAAAGCCCTTAGCGACTCAGAACAGCAGCTCACTCCTAATTCTTTTTCATTACTTATGGAAAGGATCAAGGCTCTTGCTAATGTACTTGGTAGGAAGGTTTAATGGTGACTCTCATGAGAATTCTAAGAGAAAACTTTTGTAATTCTTCAGTTGAAGTAAGAGTGGGAAAGAATATAGCTTCTTCAATTTCTGAAATAAAAGAAAAGAAAGCATTAGTATATCCTCACTCCCTTTCTTTCGTAGTGGAAAAAGTAAAGAATGGTTTAGTTAATTTCGTTGAATTTCAAATTCAAGACGGTGAGAGTGCAAAGGACATAAGCTTTGCTATTCAAATTCTAGAAACTATGTTCCATGAAGGCTTTACGAGGTCTGACTTTGTGGTTGCAATTGGGGGCGGGGCAATTACTGATCTTTCAGGTTTTGTAGCTTCAGTCTACATGCGAGGAATAAATTTGGTTAATGTGCCTACTACTTTGCTTGGAATGGTGGATGCTGCACTGGGAGGAAAAAATGGTGTCAACTTCAGAGGAATAAAAAATATAATTGGATCTTTCTATCAGCCATCGCTAGTTGTTTCTGACCTCTCATTTCTAGAAACTCTTCCAAAAGAGGAGCTATGTAGAGGTATGGCTGAAGTTATAAAATACGGAATCACTTTAGATAAAAACCTTTTCAATTACTTAAGCTGGCATAGAGATCAAATTCTCTTAAAAGATAACTCTAAACTAGAGGAAGTAGTGTATAGGTCATCGTTAAACAAGCTGTCAATAGTTAAGGAAGATGAGAGAGAAACAAAGGGAGTACGAATTGTATTAAACTTTGGGCATACAATAGGCCATGCAATAGAAGCGGCATCTAACTTTAAAGTTCACCATGGAGAAGCAGTCTCAGTTGGAATGGTTTGTGAAGCAGAAATTGCTAGGGAACTTGGTTATACAAAAGAGGATGTTGTTGAAGCATTAAAGTTCGTTTTAAAAAGCTATGGTTTACCCGTATCGCTTGAAGAGCTAAAAGTTAATGTTTCTTCAGATATGCTGCTACTGGCAGTTAAAAAAGATAAAAAAGCAAAGGAAAGCACAATAACTTTACCAGTTCTTGAAGACATAGGCAGTTGGAAGAAAATTGAAATTTCTTTAGAGGTTATGCAGAAGTGTGTGTTAAAATGTTTGAAATAAACTACTTCACTAAACTTACTGGTGTTTTAGGACAAAACATTCAGTATACTCTTTCACCAGTAATTCATAACTATTCTTTTAACAAAATTGGCGTAAATGCAGTATATTTAGCTTTCGACGTATCAGAAGAAAAGTTTAACAAGGTTGCGCAAGCACTTATTGATCTTTGCGCAGGTCTTAATGTTACTATACCTTACAAGGAAAGAATAACGAACTTTCTAGATGAAATAGATGAAAAGGCAAGAACAATAGGAGCAGTAAATACAATTAGTAACGGGAAAGGATATAACACAGATTATGTCGCAGTACAAAGCTTAGTACTAGAAAAACTAAAACATATTGACGGTTATTCGTGCCTTGTTTTTGGTGCAGGAGGTGCAGCTAAAGCAGTCGCGTTTGCTTTGGGTGACTTAGGTTGTTCAATCTTTGTTCACAATAGAACACCTAAAAGAGGAGAACTTCTTGTAGACATGTTAAATAGAAATGGAATAAAAGCAGAGCTAGCAAAAGAATATAAAAGTGCAGATATTGTAGTGAACACTGTACCAGTTCAAAATTTTATTAATCCAGCCTACGTAAGTGGGGTTTTAGCCATAGACCTATTATACTCTCCAGTTAACACTAAGTTCTTAAGGTTGGCTAAACTTAGAGGAATGAAAACCATAAATGGGGTTGAAGTACTCGTTAGGCAAGCTATGGAATCTGAAAAACTATGGTTTGGTAAGTCGTTAAGCGACAAAGAGGTGGTGGCATACTTAGATGCCAGGAAATTCATTTGGTAAGATGTTTAGAATAACAACATTTGGAGAAAGTCATGGTCCTGTTGTTGGAGTTGTAGTAGATGGTGTTCCAGCTGGACTTCAGTTAAGTAAGGAAGACATCGAGTTTGAACTATCCTTCAGAAAACCAGGAAAGTCTTTTGTATCAGAAAGAAAAGAAATCGATGAACCTGAAATCTTAAGCGGAATTTACAAAGGCAGAACAACCGGAGCTCCTGTAGCGATAGTTGTTAGAAACACTGATGTTGATTCTTCGTCCTACGAAGAAATAAGATATAAGCCAAGACCTGGTCATGCAGACCTTGCCTATATTAAGAAATATGGTTATGAAAACTGGGACTATAGAGGTGGAGGAAGGTCAAGTGCAAGGGAAACTGTTAGCAGAGTTGCAGCTTCAGCTTTAGCAAAAAAACTGCTTATGTTAACTAATACTTGGATTGCAGGGCATCTTATTAGTTTAGGCCCGATAGAGCTAAATTGTAACGTTAGTTTCGAAGAAATACTTTGTTCCAAGTATAGTCCCTTAAGGTGTAGTAAAAAAGACTTCGAAGAAAAGTTTAAAGAACTCGTTAAAGATACGTTAGCAGAAGGTAATAGCTACGGTGGCATTGTTGAAGTCGTAGCAGTAAACCCTCCAGCTGGACTAGGAGAACCCGTTTTTGATAAGATAAAAGCAGACTTAGCTAAAGCTATAATGTCAATTCCTGCAGTAGTTGGATTTGAGTATGGCCTTGGGTTTAAAGCAACTAAGATGAAGGGTAGTGAAGTAAATGATGAAATTATAAAAAAAGGTAACAGTATAGGTTTTAAGTATAATACTTCTGGGGGTATACTAGGTGGAATTACAACAGGGGAACCAATTGTAGTAAGATGTGCCTTTAAACCAACAAGCTCTATAAGAATACCTTCTAAAACAGTAAACTTGAGAACCAACGAAGATACTTTAATATCTGTTAAGGGAAGGCATGATCCCGCAGTTGCAGTAAGAGGAGTATCAGTTGTTGAAGCAATGATGAGTCTAGTACTAGTTGACCATGCCATTAGGGCTGGTATAGTACCTTCAGTTAAGCTTAACAATAAAGATTCAGAAAAAATAGAGAAAAATTGGAGGCGGTATATAAGCTCATGCAAGCCGTAGCATACGGTGGCGTTTCCATAGTTAATGCAATACCTTCATTCTATGGATCAACAATGGCAATTAACTTGAAAGCTACTGCTTACGTTGAAGAAGGTCCTGAAGATCATCCTTCTGAACTCGTAAGAACAATTCTAAATTACTTTCATAAGAAATATAACGTTCCTAGCTTAAGAATAACAATAGACTCTCAAATACCACAAAGAAGTGGACTTAAGAGTAGCAGTGCTGTTTCTGTTGCTTTAATAAGTGCAATCACAAAGAAATTCAAGATCAAGGTTGACGTCCCAAAACTCTCCTCTTATCTTTCAATTAAAGCTGGAATCTCAGTGACTGGTGCTTTCGATGATTCTACTGCAGCGTACTATGGTGGAGTAACATTTACTAATAATAAAAGAAGAAAACTACTCAAGATTACTAATCCTCCAGAGGATTTAGTTTTACTTATACTCCCAAGGAGCAATAGACCAGCTGTTAATCTTAGCGTTCTTCGTAAGCACAAACTAATGTTTGCAGAAATCTTTAGGTTAGCGTTGTTGGGGGATATAGTAACTGCTATGAAACTAAATGGAATTGCTGTAGCTGAAATACTTGGTTACAGTAAAGCGCCGATTGAGAAAGCCCTAAAAAAAGGTGCTTTGGCTGCTGGAATTAGCGGAAATGGCCCTTCAGTGTTCGCGCTATGTAAGCGTGGTGAGGAAGGGCCTATTTTTGATGAGCTAAACACATTCGGCAATGTATTACTTGCAGAGTGTGTTAAATATGAAGGCAGTTCTATTTCCCTCAACCATTAGGGGCAAAATAAAAGCTCCTCAGTCCAAGAGCATAGGAATAAGATTAATATTTACTTCATTGTTTAGTGACTTAACTCTAAGAAACTTAACTTATTCTGACGATGTTGAAGCTTCTATTAGAGCAGTCACTGCCTTAGGTGCAAAAGTTAATGGTGAAAGGTTTTTAAGGCCAAGAACTCTAAAACTTCATACAAATTTTGTTAATTTTGGAGGCTCTGGAACAGCTCTTAGAATGTTTATTCCTATTGCAGTAGCTATAGGAGGAAAAGTTACAGTAGACGGAGATGAAACTTTAAGAAAGAGACCTCTATCTGCTATAGTAAAACTACTAAAGGACAACGAAATCAGTGTTTCTTCAGACCACCTTCCCTTAACGATAGAAGGTAAGCTAAGACATACAGAAGTTGAAATAGATGGCTCTGAAAGTAGCCAATATATAACAGGATTGGTGTACGCTCTTCACATTCTTGGAGGAGGAAAAATTAAAGTAAGACCGCCGATAGTTTCTAAAAGCTATATAAACTTAACTGTACAAATATTGAAAGAAAGAGGACTAGACTTAAAGTTTGATGGAAACACTATAACTATAGAAGGAGGAGAAATAGTTCCTTACGATGGTGATGTTCCGGGAGATTTTTCTCTTTCGTCATTCTATGCTGCAGCATCGATAGCAACTAAAGGGTGCTTAGAAATAAAAAGCCTATACGATCCACCGAAATTTTTTGGAGACCATAGCATAGTAGAAATTTATAGGCAAATGGGCGCGTACAGTAAGCTAGAAGGTGATTCTTGGATTGTAAGCGGTGAAGACATTAAAGATAAATTAAAGCCAATAAATATTGACGTTGAAGATGCTCCAGACCTTGCAGTTTCAGTTGCATCTCTTGCTCCTTTTACTTCTGGGAGAACTTCGATAACTGGAGTTAAAAGGTTATCTAATAAAGAAAGCAACAGACTTAAAACTATGGCAGAAGCTCTAGGATGTTTTGGCGTTTGTTCATACGCAAAGAATGAAACTTTTGTAATAGCTGGAAGTAACAATATTTCAAGAGGTAAAGTTTTATGCCCAAATGATCACAGAATTGCTATGATGGTATCACCACTAGGTTTCTTTGCCGGAGGTGAAATCGAAAATGCTGACTGCGTTAAAAAAAGTAATCCTAACTTTTGGAACGACTTAATAAAAATAGGAGGAAGAATAAAATTATGAAAACTTTTATAGTTGCATCTTTGCCCGTTAAGTCTCCAAAAGATATTGCTAAGGTTAGAGCCATAAATTCTGATTTTGTTGAACTTAGATTAGATTACATGAACAGTTTACAACAGATAGATATTAGAGACTTGTTAAAGTTTAAGAGAAAGATAATAGTGACAATTCGTGATGTTAATGAAGGAGGAATAAACTTTATAGACAAAGAAGAAAAAAGAAACTTATTAATAAAATTATATAAGCATGGAGTTCTTTATGATGTAGAAGCTTCATTTTTAAAGGAGTACTCAGTTCCTTACAGAGGGAAAATAGTATCGGCTCATTATTTTGGCAGTCTTCCAAGTTTTTTTAAAGTAAGCAAATTAGCAAAGAAATTTACTAAAGGTACTTTTGCTTTTAAAGTTGCTGTAAATGGAGTTGGAAACTACAGACAACTATTAATTTCTCTTCTTACGATGTCAAGCAATGTTGCTGTTATGCCAATGAACACTAACCCTCTTGAAAGAATAGCTTTTGCAATCTTGGGTTCAAAGTTAGTGTATGGCTATGTAGAATCTCCAACCGCGCATGGTCAGATGAGCTATATGCAAATAAAACGAATTATGGGTATCCTTAGTTCTTCTTAAAAGTGAAAACTCTCAGGTAAAGTTCTTTCAGTACAATCTTCTTTGTGGGAAAATGCTTAATAATGAGTACTTCCATTACATCGTTGTACAAAGCATGGAAAAAACAATAGACGAGGTAGAAGCAGAACTTAAGAGAGCAACTGAGTCTAGGGTTAGAGCTATGAAGGCAATATTTAAGTTTAGAGAAGAGCACGGCGAGAAGTACTTTAAAAGAAGACGCGGAAGAATAAGAAGCGAAGGGGAGCTTCGCAGACTTGCTGAAGCTTGCAGGTTAAACTGGAAACTTATGGAAGAGGTGGGTCTGATACGACGCGACAGCAACGGAGAAATTGTTGTGAATGTATAATTTCAGAATTTAAGAATCAGTTTACTTCATTTGCTAGCGAACTATCCTCTGTTAAAGATAGTACTACAAAGTTTCTTATGTTAATGGCTTTTTATAAATACTTTTTTAGAAAGACATTGTCTAGGAAGAATAATAATATCTAGAGGCTTTGCTGCTGAATTTTATAGTGGAGGCGGATATAGAACTTTAGATATTGACATTATAGTTGAGGGAGAACCAAATACTGCAACTTTATTGAAGAAATTTCTAAAATCCATTGGTTATACCGAATCCAGCAGAGTTTATGTCTCAACACTTTCAAGTCTAGTTGATAAAGCGCTTGATATAGTTGGTGTAGTTTACGATAAACCTAAATCTCCAATAAAGATAAAAGTAAAAGATTACCATGTTTATATGATTCCTCCAGAGGAAGCCATAGTATATGCTTTGGGTTCTGAACTACGTAGTCTTAAATAGACTTTCGTAGTTCTGAGGATTCATAAGCCTAGGGCTTCTCTTGAGTTCATTGAAGCCCTCATCGGCCTCCTCCCCCGTCAGGGTAAACCCACTCCAAGTCTTCATAAGCTCCTCAAAGAGCTTCAAACTTGGAGAAAACTACGATCTGAAGGTACAGGTTCACTGCAGCGTTCAGTTGTCTATTTATCCTCAACTCACACTTTGAACAAGTGTACGATGCTCCTTTCGGGGCATTAATCTTCCCACATCTGGAGCATCTTTTTGTAGAATTCTTAGGGTTGAGGATTACAATTATGGATTTATAGCTCATAAAAGAAGTTTATCTTCTTTGAAACTGCTGATTACGGCTGGTAGTGGCGTGAACAAAAATATAAGCGAGCAAAAAAGGTTTTCCAAAAATTCAAATAGTAATTCTTAAGCAAAATGGAATTTTCCGATAATTTACATAAGTTCTTTCTCCTTTTTAGAGCTAACCTATATTTAGTAATGACCTTTCTTCTTCGTTTAACTGGCTGATTCCTATTTTCAAAATCTTTGCGTAGATAGCTAACCTTTTTCCAAGTATTTCACATGCTTTAATGTTTTCTACTTTTGGAGCACCAACTGATACAGCGCCGTAGTGCAGAGTTACTCCTGGTGCAGAATAATCAGGAGTTCCAAATGTAACCATTCCATAGTTTAAAGCAGCAAGAAGTATCGTAAGTACAGTGGTCTCGTTTCCTCCACCTAAGCCACCAGATGAAGAAAAAGCGGCTGCAACTTTTCCTTGTATTCGTCCCCACATCGGCATTGCTTTGCTCGTAAAGAACTCATTCATAGCTTTGCTCATTACTCCGCAGTGAGTTGGAGAACCGAAAGCAAAACCATCGAATTCTTTTAAGTCATCTACTGTAACTTCACTCACATGCTTAACAACAACCTCTGCTCCAGCATTTTTAGCTCCATTCGCTACTGCTTTTGCCATTTCTCTTGTATGACCGGAAATGCTGTCGTATACCACGAGTACTTTTACTTTCATTGCCCCTCGCAAATAAAGAGAAAAAGAAGTATTTATTTTAATTTTTTAAGGAGATAGAGCCGTGAATTCCAAGGTTGCGCGTATCAACGTGCTTAAACTTTTAATGGCATTTTAGCCATTTAGACTTTAACAATTTATCTTAGAGTTTAAATTCTAAAATTTCTTATTGAAAACCCTTAGATTTTTTGTACTGCAAAAGCATGATAAGACTTATATAGGTATCAAAGCTACCTATGAGGAAGAAAGAAATGGCAGCGATTGAAGCAAGAGAGCTAACAAAGACTTTTGGAAGTATTGTCGCTGTCGAGAAAGTTAGCTTTAGAGTAGAGAAGGGAGAGGTATTTGGACTTTTAGGTCCAAATGGTGCTGGCAAAACGACAACCATTCGTATGCTAACAGGCATTCTTAAACCAGATCAGGGAGAGGCGTTAATTATGGGTTACAATATTTCTAAAGAACCAGTAAAAGCTAGAAGTTTAATTGGAGTGGTACCTGAAGAAGCAAACCCTTATCCAGACCTATCAACTTACGATAACCTTAAGTTAGTTGGACAGCTGTATAGCCTTCCAAAGACTGTTATAGATGAAAGAGTTTCCTATCTACTTAAGCTTCTTGAATTGCAGGAAGCGCGAAATCGTGAAGCGAAGTACCTTTCTAAAGGAATGAAACAAAAACTTTTGATAGCTATGGCGCTTATAAGTAATCCAGATGTTCTCTTTTTAGATGAACCAACTAGCGGCCTAGACGTGTTGAGTGCTAGAAAAATAAGGAACCTAATAGAAGAACTAAGAAAAGAAGGCACCACTATACTTCTAACAACGCACAACGTGGAAGAAGCAGGTATGCTTTGTAACAGAGTAGCTATTATAAAGCAGCACATTGTTGCAATTGGAAGCCCAGATGAACTAAAGATTAAATCTAACGCCAGTAATTACCTAACAATAACTTTCGATAAACCGTTGGAAAGCGACGCTTCGAAAATACTAGAACAATATGATCATAAGGTACTAGGTAACAAAGTATTACTTATTTGCAAGGATCCAAACGATATAATTGTACAGTTGGTTGAATATGCTAAAGCAAAAGATCTTAAAATAGTTGAAATAAATACTTCTAAACCTTCACTTGAAGACGTCTTTGTTAGACTTGTTGGAGGTGAATAAGATGGAAATAGAAAAATCTGTAAATAAGATATGGGCTGTATGTTGGAAAGATATAAAAATATACTACGCAAAGGGACCAGTAATTATCATTGGAGTTCTTTTTCCTCTTTTCTTGTGGCTGTCTTTTTATGCTGGTAAAGGCTTAAATGCGAAGGAAGGGATGGCTTCTCTTTTGGCATTAACTTTATTCTTTACTTCATCTTCAGTTACGCCAACTATTCCGCCTTGGGAAACGAGACAAAGAACGATTGAAATGCTACTCACGAGACCAATAACAATAAGAGAAATACTAATAGGAGATGTTATGGCTTCTACAATTTTTGGTTTAATATTCGCATTATTTTCGCTCATCATTGGCATTATATTGGGAGCAATGCCAAGTAATATGCTGCTTGCTATAGTTATTATTGTTCTTATGTCTTTTGGATTTTCGGCCTTAGGAGTAGTTTTTTCTGCTTTACCTTCAGACACACCTGCAGACGTTATTCTCATTTCAAATGTAGTAAAGTTGCCCCTAATTTTTATAAGTGGGGTTCTAATACCGATAAAAGATCTCCCAAAATGGATGCTTCCAGTAGCTTTTATATCACCCTTAACTTATCCTACAGACCTTTTAAGGATCCTATATATCGGTAACGGATATTTTTCAATTACAACAGACTTTGTTTTGACAGTTATTTTCTCGATTTTGTTCTTACTAGCTGCATTAAAGCTACATGAAAAAACTATCTTTATGAGACTACAAAGAAGATGAGCTTGTATTACAAACTAAAGACGAAAATAAGTCTGTCTATCGAAATGCTTAAAAATAAATTAGTTCCAACAAATAAGGGTGAGTTGCATGAAAACTAGAATTGCTATACCAGTTGGAGGTTCTAAGGGCTTAGAAGAAGAAATTTATGAACATTTTGGGCATGCACCATACTTTGTCTTAGTTGACATAGAGAATAAGGTTGTGATGAACGTAGAAACGATCACCAACGAAACTGCTGAGGAACACGGTCCTGGAGATGTACCCTCATTACTAGCCTCTAGAGGTGTTGATGTAGTTATTGTTAGAGGCATGGGTAGAAGAGCCGAAGATTACTTTAAAGAGTTAGGAATAACTGTTATTAGAGGAGCCGAGGGAAAAATAAAAGATATAATTCAGCACTATATTGAAAATAAGCTTACATCAAAACCATATGAGCCTAAAAACAAGTGGAGCGAAAATGAATTTTGACAATTGAAAAACATTTTCTTAATTAAACTAGAGGTTTAAAAGAACGAGCTTATTAAAGTCAAAGTCTAAGTTAACAGAACACTTTGAATACGTATGTCTTTACCTAATATAGTATTAAATCTTGGTAGAGGTTCAACGAACTTAGAAACTATCATTTTTACACTTTTCTAAAGTTTCTTTATGAGTTCTTCTGGTAAATTTGGAGCTGAAGCAGTAACTATAATTACATCAAGCTCTATTTTAAGAGGTGGTTCTATACTTCTGCCTAACAGTTTCAGTATTTCATACGGGTCCCGAGTAGATTTCTTCTTTCATCTAACAGATCTTTCTCGTAAGCCTCCTTTTTAATGTTGAGCGCCACTTTTCTCGGAATTATTCTTACTAAAAAATAATGTATTAAAAAGTAGTTATGTTCGATGCGAAGATCACTGTTAGACTCCGGTGAGCTCAGCCTAGAAATCTTTTAATCCAGCCCTCTAGAGAGAGATACGCTATGGCTATGATTGATTGAAGCATCGGTAAGAGAGCGGGCGCTAGGGCCGATTGGGGGCCCAAGGTTGATACTGCCATCGCAGCTGCGACACTCTGGTTCTTAGTCATTGATATCAACGATAAAGCTTGATGATCTTCGTATGATATTTTGAAGAACTTGTCGATAAGAAGAGATACCAAAAGCAAAGCTGCTATAACTATCGATTGGTAGAAAATTATCAATATGGCTATAGCCGGATTCTTAGCCACTCCTCTCGCCTGATTCAGCATAAGCACGAAGATAAGAGCTGCCAGCGCTAGCATCGTTGCCAAAGAAAGATGTGGCTTGATAGTCTTTTCAACGTAAGGTAGGCCCTTGCTCTTTATGATCAGATACCTTGTCAACTGACCTACAATAAGGGGGAGGAGGAGAACCTCAATTAGGGATGTTATGATAGGCTCTATTGGAACTGGAATGGATACACTACCACTATACAATCTTATAAGAAATGGAACGACAGGTATTCCTATGAAAAGGGTTAGAACCGCTAGGATCGTGGCAAGCTCAATGCTTCCTCCTGCGATAAGGACATAGCCAAGAGAGGCGCTTGATGCTGGGACCACGTTAGCCATAACGTAACCTACTCCTATAGTAGGATTGCCGAGGTGTGGAGCTATGAGGAATGCTAGAGCGGGAGAAACTATGAAAACATAGAATATTGAAAGTGCTATCTGCCTAAGTTGTTTAACGCTTTTCAGAAGTCCTTCCATCTTAAGTTGAATCATCGAAGGATAGATTGTCAGTATTGCACAGAATACCACAAGATTCGAGGTGAGTGTCTTATCGAGAACTAGAACGTTACCGAGGGCTAGAGCAAGTAAGGCAGAGAGGATCGAAATTAGTATGAAGTACTTCTTAACAACATTATTCAATGAGTTTATGATGCTTTTCTTTTCGGGCTTCATAGCCCCATGGCAGTGTGGATGTATTGTACAAAGGTTTCTTTGATATCATTTAGCGCTCTGCTAACTTAAGCATAGGATGTTAAGTTACCGCGGAGAACTGGTAATAATCGAAGCTAAAGATGAGTTCACCCTTTTGATCAGAAAAGTTTAAATACCACTTTAGTGCCTTAATGTCTTCTTATGAACCAAGATGTACAAAATAGTGCATTGCAGAACAAAAATGAAAGGTTCATTTTCCTAAATCCAGAAGAGCTACCAACTTCTTGGTACAACATACAAGCAGACCTTCCAGAGCCACTTCCACCACCGTTAGACCCAAAGAGTTTAAAGCCAATAAATCCAGAGCTTCTAGAGAGAATATTTGCAAGAGAACTAATAAGGCAGGAAGTCTCAAGTGAACGTTACATTAAGATACCTGATGAAGTAGTAGATGCATACCTGAGGCTTCCTAGGCCTACTCCAATTTATCGTGCTAAGAGACTTGAGAACTATCTAAGAACCCCCGCAGAGATTTACTTCAAGTGTGAAAACTTTAGTCCAACTGGTAGCCACAAGACAAACACTGCTATTGCACAAGCATACTACAACAAAAAACAGGGAACAAAAAGATTAGTAACAGAAACAGGTGCGGGACAATGGGGAACAGCTTTAGCTCTAGCAAGTACAATTTTTGGACTAAAGTGCAGAATTTACATGGTTCGAATAAGCTATCAGCAAAAGCCAGGTAGAAGAGTAATTGCACAAACTTACGGAGCCGAAATCTTTCCATCACCAAGCGACCAGACGGAATTTGGCAGGAAGCTACTTAAGAAAAATCCAAACCATCCAGGAAACTTAGGAATAGCAATTAGCGAAGCAATAGAAGATACGCTTATGCATGAAGATACGAGGTATTCTTTAGGATCTGTTCTAAACCACGTCTTACTGCATCAATCAATAGTCGGCTTGGAAGCGAAAAAGCAGTTTGAAAAAATTGGAAAATATCCAGACATGGTTGTTGGATGCATAGGAGGAGGATCCAACTACGCGGGCTTAGCTTACCCATTTATGGCAGATAAGCTAAAGGGTAAAAGTGACGCTGAATTCGTTGCTGTAGAATCAAAAGCAGTTCCCCATACAACTAGAGGGATCTACACTTATGATTATGGAGATTCTGCAGGACTAACGCCGCTCCTCAAAATGCTAACTATTGGGCATACGTACGAAACACCCCCAATTCACGCAGGTGGCTTAAGGTACCATGGGATGGCACCATCGATTTCTTATTTTATACATAAAGGCTATATGCACTCTGTTGCCTACCACCAAACTGAAGTTTTTGAAGCAGCAAGAATATTAGCTCAAACAGAAGGCATGATTGCAGCTCCAGAGACGGCTCATGCCATAAAGTTTGTAATAGATGAAGCATTGCGGTGCAGAAAGACAGGAGAGAAGAAAATAATACTAATGAATTACTCTGGGCATGGTTTACTCGACTTGTCAGCTTATGAGTCGTATCTTGCAGGAAAACTTACAGACTATGAACCAGAAAAAATCGAAGTTCCAACATTTAATTATTAGAAGAGCAACTAAAGATACTTTAATTACTTAAACCATAAAACTTTTCTTTTTTTGGATTTTAATAGCTTAAAGAAACTTCAATCGTAGCACAACTAGATTTAACTCTGAGTCGTCAGCTAGCTTATTAGCATTCTTCATGATTTAAAGTTAAAAGAGTTCTGCTTCTGAACGTTCATTGTTTATTAGCAGTTAGGATAACTTTCAACTTTATATAACATATAAAAATTTCTTTCATGCCGTCTATAGATAAGAGTATAAGGTTTGTAAATATAGCAACATGTGTTGTACTTAAATTTACCGATCATCTCTTCCTAAAGTTAAAACTATAGAATTCCTTGCCAGGCTGTATTTAGAGATAGTAGACACACAATCAGATAAAATTTAAAGATTAAAAAAAGAAAAATAGGAAATAATCTTCATTTAAATATTAATAGCAGTCCAGAAACCTTCTTTAATGGCATCTATTATTCGTCTTGGTTGCTTTGCATCACCAATTATGTATACTTCTTTTGCGATGCTCTTTGAAGATTCAATTAAGTCTTTATCTATTCGGCTTCTTCTTCCAACCGAAAGTATTACTGTGCCAGCATTAAGTTTAGTCCTTCTTCCTAAGGAATCTGCTATGTCTACTCCATCATTGTACACTTCAATAACTGGTGCGTTTGTCTCATGCTAATAACCGGGGCACTAGCGCTTTACAGAACTTAGAAATAAAATGGAAATAAGTAAAAATATGAAGTTTTGAAAAAGCTAATAATTTTTAGCGTAAATTGTTTTGTTTAAAGAAGACTAAACGAAAGGATTAAATTAACGCTAAAGCTTACAGGTGCAATGAAAATGGAAAATCTAAGAAAGCTTTATTCAGAGGAAGCCAACTACATCAGAAAGTGGATTCTAATAGTAATTTTAATTGGAGTAGTAAGTGGAATAGGTGCTATTATATTCTACGATGCAATAGAACTTTGTAACAAGATCTTCCTTGAATATATTGCGGGTTATATTGCTCCAACTCCAGCAGGAGAAGGAAACGTAATGCCTTCATTTTACGTAGTCCTATTTTTATTCCACTGGCAACAACTTTAGGAGGTTTGTTGAGCGGCATTATAGTTTATAGCTTAGCTCCTGAAGCCGAAGGGCATGGAACAGATGCAGCCATAGACGCTTTCCATAACAAGAGAGGAGAGATAAGGTCAAGAGTACCAATAGTTAAACTCGTAGCTTCTGCAATAACAATAGGCTCTGGAGGTAGTGCAGGAAGAGAAGGACCAGTTGCTCAAATAGGAGCAGGCTTTGGGTCTTTTCTCAGTAAGTTACTCCGCCTAGAGCCTCATGACAGAAGGATAGCAGTAGCTGTTGGCATAGGTTCTGGAATAGGGTCTATATTTAAGGCACCTTTTGGAGGAGGACTTTTAGCGACAGAAATTCTTTACACAAATGACTTCGAAGTGGAAGTCTTATTTCCAGCTTTTGTTGCTTCTGTTGTTGGGTACACAATCTTTGGTTACGTAAAAGGATGGACACCAATATTTAGTTCTACAAACATTACTACTTCTCAAGATTTAATGAGTATTCTTCTTTACGCTGTCTTAGGAGTAACATGCGGTTTGGTTGGAATTGTATACGTAAAGAGCTTTTATGGAATAAGAAGTTTGTTTGAACATCTTTCTGTTCCAAACTTCATTAAACCTGCAATTGGAGGGTTTATCGTAGGAATAATTGGAATATTCTTTCCGCAAATACTTGGAATGGGTTACGGCTGGCTCCAAATGCTCATGAACGAAAACTTGATATTTATTCCAGTTTTAATGCTTCCAATTCTTGTGGGACTTAAAATTTTAGCTACTTCGTTGTCTATCGGTTCTGGAGGTAGCGGTGGAGTTTTTGCATCAGCTTTAGTTATAGGAGGATTCCTTGGCGCAACTATGTGGTTTACATTCAAAGCAATTTTTCCAAGCATTCAAGTAAGTTTAGCTTCCTTTGTTATTGTTGGTATGATGGCATTTTTGGAGGAGTTGGTAAAGTACCAGTAGCAGTTATGCTGATGGTAAGCGAAATGACAGGAACATATGCTCTTCTTGCACCTTCAATGGTGGCTACTTCTATTGCGTATGTTACTACTGGAAGAAACACAATATATAAGAGTCAAGTAAGGTCTAAAGCAGACTCGCCAGCCCATAGAAGCGAATACTTAGTTACAATACTTAAGAAACTTAAAGTAAAAGACTATATGAGCAAGAATGTCGTAACTGTTGAAGTTAATTCCTTACTTTCTGAAGCAATAGAAAAAATGACTTCAAACAAGGTAGGAGGGCTACCTGTTGTAGATGAAGCAAGAAATCTTGTTGGTATGATTACACGTAGCGATATCTTGCGAATACCTTTAGAACAAAGAAGCAAGAAAACTGTAGGAAGTGCAATGTCGAGAAGCCTTGTTGTAACGTACCCCGAGGAAGATCTTGAGACAGTTTTTATAAAAATGTTGAGGAACCAAATAGGAAGACTTCCGGTCGTAGAACCAGAAAACTCAAAAAAGTTAGTTGGAATAATTGCCCGTGAAGATATAATGCGAGCTTATAAAACAGAATTAGTTACATTTGAGCAACAAGAACTTTAAGAAAAAGGAATGGTTGAGTGTAGACTTTCCAACTAAGTTTGGATAATTTACGGCGAGATAATGAAATAAAAGAAGAATATTAAGAATCAAAAAAGTTTAAAAACTTCTTTTAAATTAGCCAAAATGAAAGAATGAGTAAACTAGCTTGAGATTTATTAGCTAAACCTGCTTTTGTATTATACTTCACCGTCCAATTGAAAGAATCATTAAAAGAC
>JAAOZO010000042.1 GCA_011605715.1 Nitrososphaerota archaeon
AAACTGGACGTGGTCATTTAAAAATGAAGCTCAACATTTCGTTGATGCTATACTACGCGATGAAAACCCAAGAACTAACGGAAAAGATTCATTGAAGGATGTTATAGCTATGGAGGAAATTTACAGGTCATTCACAGAAGACAGAAAACGTATACTTGATTTTTAAAAAAGATGATTTTTTTAACCTAACATTCTTAGTTAATTTTTATTTGTTCTTCACCAATTATGAGAGTAGCACAATGTTTAGTTTTTGATTTTTGAGTTTCTCATTTAAGTCTTCGTCAAAGCTTACAAGTTTGCTGCTTGTATTTAATGCTAAAGTTACGTACAAAGAATCATAAACTGTAATTCCGTAACTTATAGCATTATCTATTGAATCTTCCAGTAAATCAGTCGACTTATATATTACTTCAGTGGTATTTAATATTAAGCTTTTTACTTCATCCCGTAGTACTTTATACTTATCTTCAGGTATTCTCGCGAACACGTAAACGTGCTTCCAAAGAACATTGGCCACCTCTACAAAAGCTAAGTCCACAGTTACAAGGTTCGAATGTTTCAGTGTAAAGTTTTTTGCTTTCTCATAAAATTCATCTTTTACAATTATGCTTGCAAACACACTTGAATCAAGCACATACATTACTTTTTGTCCCTCATCTCTCTAACAGTTTTCCAAGCAGGCTCGTCGGTAACAGGTACATTAGATAAAACCTTATCTATCGTTTCAAGTGTTTTAGATAATTCAACCTCTTTAATTTTCTTCTCTATGAATTTTTCTATTTCTCTTCTCCAGTTAATTTTAGTAACTTTCATCTTTTCTTTTAAGTCTTTCCTAATCCTAATGCTTAAAGTCGCGGTACCCATGTTTACATTAATGTAAACAAATGTAGTATATAAACTTTGTGGACTTCAGTAATAAGAGTATTTGCTGAATTACAACTCTAAACAAAACAAGAACCCTAAGAGAAGTATTCCTAAAAGTTCGTCTCGTCTCACTAGGGTACGCTTTGCCCAGAAACTTTAAAATTAAGGCTTAAATTCAAATCTTAAAGCAAGAACTAGGTTTAAAGAAAGATTTAAAGAGTTTTAACGAACAAACTTAATAGGTTCCTGACTAGCAACTTAAGAGGAAGAAAAGACGTATAGAATGTTTTAAAAATTAATGTATTCTCTTAAACCTTTTAATAGAGTTTATTTAAGTATAGTGCGCCTAGTAGTAATGCAAAATCAAGCAACAAAAACTACAATTCTTTTATTCCTTGTCTTTTCGCTTGTTTTCTAGTTTCTATCTTACCTCCTTAATACTTCCTACAGAAATTTTGTAACCCTTGCCATGCTTTAATCACGAAGTTAAGCCGAGTTGTAAGTATGCTCTCTACTTGAGAAGCTTCGGTACTTATGGATAAAACGTATTTTTATCATTATTACGCATTTATTTTCGTTAATTATTCCCTTGTTTTTTTACTCCTAGTTTAAAACGTAGGAAGTTTTACAAAGAAAGGTTTATAACGACGCAATAATTTTATCCTAAAACAGTATGAGTACAAGAAAGTTAGAGTTTAAAAACAGGATATTTGAGAACACCTACGAAGTTATAGATGATGTGTACATATTTAAAACGCTTTTACTTGGTAAGTGGGTAACTTCTTCCACGCTTAGACCAGTTTACTCACCTATCGATGGTAAGCTTATAGCTAAAATTCCTCAATTAGCGTGGGAACAAATAGATAGTACTCTCGAAGAAACATACAAGGTTGGCAAATGGAGCATCAGAGAAACTCCAGGAGACAAAAGGTTAGCAATTGTTAATAAGATTGCTGACCTGATGGAAGAAACTAAAGAGGACTTCATAAAAGTTCTCGTAGAAAACTCAGGAAAGACTCGTAAGCAAGCAGAAGGTGAAGTACAAGTTAGTATAGATAGGATGAGGAGCGCAGAAATAGATGTAAGAAAAATTTTCGGAGAATATGTCCCAGGAGATTGGAGCAGTCATACTTTAGAAAGTGAAGGAATAGTAAGAAAAGAGCCCTATGGAGTAGTATTAGGAATAGTACCTTTCAATTATCCTCTCTTTGATACAGTCAATAAGTTTGTATATAGCATAATAGCAGGAAATGCATTCGTAGTTAAGCCTCCGTCTGCCGATCCTTTACCAGTCTTGCTATTTGCAAAACTAGTACAAGAAGCAGGGTTTCCAGAAAAGGCATTTTCAGTACTAACAATACCAGGTAAGGAAAGCGACAAGCTAGTTTCTGATAGAAGAATTAATGTTATAAGCTTTACAGGCAGTACAAACACAGGTATAAAAGTTCTCAGTATTGCTGGAGTAAAGCAGTTCATAATGGAAATGGGAGGAGGAAATCCTGCGATTGTCCTAAACGATGCAGACATAGACTTTAGTGCCAGTAAGATAGTGTTCGGAATTATAAGCTATAGTGGGCAGAGGTGTGATGCAATAAAACTCATTTTAGCAGAGAAAGTGATTTACGAGGAGTTAAAAAACAAGATAGTAAATGAACTTTCAAAAGTTAAACTTGGAAATCCATGGGAAGATGCGACCGACATGGGACCGTTAATAGAGCCCTCTTCCGTGGACGAGATGATAGAAGCAATTGAAGACTCAAAGAAGCTTGGAGGGAAAATCATTTATGGAGGGAACAGACTAGGAAGCACTTACATTGAGCCCACTCTAATAGAAGTTGAAAACAAGGAGAAACTTTTCGAAATGAAAGCGTACAAAGAGGAAATATTTGCCCCAATAGCTTTAATCACTTACTTCGAAAAAGATGATGAAGCTATAGAGATAGCAAATAGAAGACGTTATGGATTAGATGCTGCAATTTTTGGTAAAAATATAGAGAGGCTA
The DNA here is from genome assembly GCA_011605715.1 of Nitrososphaerota archaeon. Lineage (GTDB taxonomy): Archaea > Thermoproteota > EX4484-205 > EX4484-205 > JAAOZO01 > JAAOZO01. The sequence goes on from JAAOZO010000042.1 coordinate 2,867, forward strand.
AGGAGGTATATGAGGAGACTTGAAGTAGGTGCAGTATATATTAACGATTATCCAAGGCATGGAATAGGATACTACCCGTTTGGAGGAAGAAAAGATTCTGGAATAGGTAGAGAAGGCATTGGATACAGCATAGAGTATGTGACTGCACTAAAAACTATCGTCTACAACTATAGAGGTAGAGGAATTTGGGAATACGTCTAAAAATTATTGAAGTACGAACTCATTTAATAGGCTTCTTAAGAGATTCTAAAAGTAATGATAGCTCTCTTAAAGATAACTAAAAAGAGTTAGTTCAATTCTTTTAACTCAATGTTATAAGCCCCTCTTCAGAGAAGCTTTCGTAATTTATTTTTCAGCTTTATAGGGTAACCTAAGACTACAAGAACACTTGTGACAAAAAGCAAAGAGAGTAAAGTTAAGTGCGAATCGGATTAAAGCTTCTTTTGCAGCTAAAAACTAGGCTTTGCTGGCTTAATAGTCCAAGTTTGCAGCTTAGCCAGTTCAACAAGATTCCAAGCTTCAAAGTTTTCAGGGAAGATTACCCATCTCCAGCTGTTCTTTACTCCCTCAGAACTTACATAACAGTAAGGCTCAAAAATGCCTTCAACAAGCTCAACGTATTTTGGAGACTCATGATTATAAAGCTTGGTGTAAAGTCTTGCTCCAGAAGATAAGAAATCGACAGGACTAACTTTCGTATTACCAGCTTCAACAAAATCAGGAATTCTGCCGTTACGCTCCATGAAAGCCTTAGTGTTGTAAGAAGCATTAAGAAAGTCCTCAAGCTTAACTGTTCTTAAGGCTTCAGAATTAAAAAGTTTATATGGACCGAGAAGATAAGCGTTCATAACTTTGTCAGGTAGTCTTCCATAAGTTTTGTAATCTGCTAAACTAGCAGTAATAAGCCAAAATATCTCAGAAGCAGATACGTATGTGTTACTTATCTCCCTAAAGGATATACTTCTAAGACTTGACGCTAGGGAGAATATTTCATCTTTACTGAATAACTTGCTTAGAGCATTATCTTTAAAAATTCTGTGTAAGTCACTAGCAGTAACAACCTCAACGAAGGATTTTGATTTCACGTACTTTATAAATTTATCAAAATCAGAATAGCCTGCTTCAACCCAACTTTTAGGCTTTAGCTCAGGTGTTTTAAGTTTATCGAGAGGAGTATTTACTCCTTTAGAAAAGTTCACTGCATCCCAGAACTCTTTTGTTACAAGAGTACAAGGATGATTGTAGATGCTTATGATTCCCCAGCTTTCGTTTTTTACAATACGGTTGCACGCTTCGTCAAAAGCTCTTTCTGCCTCCTCTATGAAACCTTGAGTACCAAGCTCGAAATTTAGTCCTATTACATCGCCCCTAGAGCCGGTTAAGTTAAGAACATTAAGTATGCCACAATACCAAAACGGATTTCCATTTAGGCCAATGAAATCGCTGGAGTCTAAATACACTGGGATGTTAAGCTTTCTTAGAGCTAAGTATACTTGTGGAGCCCATGCTCCTCCTGGCTGGCCATAACATGAAGGACTTACTCCAAGAACTCTTCTAATGTCTTCTACTCCTTGACCCTCTCTTCTCAGAAATTCCAGAGCGCCGCTTTCAAAGTCCATGTCCTTTAAGTACTCAGCCACAGTAGGATGAACTGAGTGAAAGTTAGTATGGAACCCTATGTCGTGACCTTTAAGAGCATTTAAAACATCTTGTCTTTTTCTCTTTTCAAGAGTTCTAATTTTTTCCCCTACAAGTTTAAAAACTCCTCTTACGTTATTTAACTTAAGAATCTCTGCAAGCCTCTTTAGGGCATCATCACTTTCAGGAGTAACAAAATCTTCGCAGTCAAACCAAAAAATTACGAAAACTTTAGTCAAGAGAGATGCACTCTAAAACAATCCTTGATGAAACTTTATAAGTTTTTTCTAAGAGAAGAATATGCTTACGTTAAGAAGCAAAAACCTCGTAATGTTTTTAAATAAGGGTTCAACATGAACTACGACGAAAAATGAACAAAATAAAAGTTGCAGTTCAGCTGTACTCAATTAGAGAAGATTGCGCAAAAGACTTTCGTAAAGCTCTGGAAGCAGTAGCAAACATGGGCTACGATGGCGTTGAATTTGCAGGTTTCTATGGATGGAAAGCTGACGACCTAAGAGATCTTCTAGAGGACTTAGGTTTAGAAGTAGCAGGCGCGCATATAGGAGTTGACACGCTCATGGGAGAAGAGTTGAGAAAAACAGTTGAGTTTCATAAAGCCTTAGGCAACAAGAACTTAATAGTTCCAGGACTACCAGAGAACATGAGGAACAGCAAAGAAGCTTGGCTTAAAACTGCTAGGCTGTTCAACGAGATTTCTAAAAAAGTTAGTTCTGAAGGACTAAGAGTAGGATACCACAACCATACTGTAGAGTTCCAAAAATTCAACGGAGAAACTGCTTTTGACTTATTCTTCAAAAATACAAACCAAGAAGTTATAATGCAACTTGACGTAGGTCACGTAATGCGTGCAGGACTAAGTGCAAACGATGTCCTAGAAATTATAAAGCGTTATCCTGGAAGATTAAAGACTATACATCTTAAGGAGTATTCAACTATGGATAAAAATGCACTCATAGGCGAGGGAGAAATCAAATGGAAAGAACTCTTTAAGTTATGTGAAACTGTTGGTGGTACGGAATGGTATATAGTTGAACAGGAAACTTATAAATACTCACCAATGGAGTGCATAAGAATTGACCTAGAAAAACTGAGAAGGATGCTTGAAGAAACTTAAAAATTTCTAAAATTAATTTAAAGCCTTAAGTTATTTATATTTTTTATTGAACTTTTATATTCATTGTGGCTTCAGCTATGTCTGCACTATACTCTGCAACTCTCTTTATACTTTCTACAACTAACCTTAAGTCAACAGCAAACTTTATATCTTTACATGAACTTACAATTTTATTTACTACAGTCTCATTTAACTCTTCGATCTCTTTGAGTTTTGAGAAAGGATAATCAATAGTAATTTCTGACTTTTGTAAGGCTCTAACAGAATATTCGAACAATTCTAATGACTTAGAATACATGCTTAAGGTTAGTTCGATAACATTAGATTGAGCAGAGCTACTAATTGTATTTATTACCCTAGAGATGCTTACAGCGTGGTCTGCAACTCGTTCTATGCTTTTTATTGCAATTATGTAGCTGAAACTGTCTGTTATTCTTAGCATACCAAGAGCTTCAAGAAAAGAAGGGTCACGTATGGCTTTGTTAAGTTGCCGGACTATGAAAAAGTATAAACGATCCACTTCATCATCTCTTTTTTCCATTAGATCGTAAGTGACGTTGCTACTTTTATCCCTTAGACTCCTTAATAAGTCAACGTGCATTGACATTGCGAGTATACTTATTCTATCAGTAAGTTTCTTTAGTGAGAAATCTGAGTTCTTAAGTAAACATTGTACTACTACTTCATCTGGTGATTCTTCTATTATTTCAGTTCCAATGAGCTTCTTAATTATTTTTTCTTTTAGTTCCATTTTGTATGTAGCATTTTTGTCTTTTAAGCTTATACGAAACATATCATAACCAATTAAATAGTTTGAGATTATATTCCTGAATAGATCGTCAATACTTTCAAACTGCGAGGCATCTAAAGAAATAAAATACGACTCTTTAGAAGTTTTTCTTTTATGAAGAGAAACCAGTAGTGAAGAGCTTAGCAGAGGCTTAATTTCTATCAAGTCTCCTTTTTTTAGTTTTAGAGTCTTAACCCACCATTTCGGCAAAGAAACGACGAAAGTTCCTTTTCCAGTAATTTGAACTTTTCTTATTTCCGTCTCTGAATATGCCATTGCAACGCAATGTAGTAAATTCAAGTATTTATTTACTTTTCCTGTGTAAATAGATGAAAATAGAGAAAATAGACAAGTCATATTAGGTAGTGTAACGAAGCAAGCCACGGTGAAAGAAATGGAAAGAAAAAAAGCTATAATCTTTAGCATAACAGTAATAGTAGCAGTAGTTGTTCTAGTGTTGGCATACAATTACTACCAAAGCATACAAAAGAAGATAACTTTACTTGGAGCTGGGGCAACCTTTCCGTATCCGCTTATTCAGAAATGGAGTAGCATCTACAGCAATGAAACAACTAAAGGAAAAGTTATTGTTAACTACCAACCCATAGGGAGTGGAGGAGGGCAAAACAGCATAGCAAAAAGGCTAGTTGACTTTGCAGGTAGTGATGCACCACTTACAAAAGATCAACTTGGCAACGCTAGTTTTGCAGGTATACTACACATACCAGAAACAATTGGAGCAGTAGTAATTGCATACAACGTTCCAGAATTAAAAAATACTAGATTGAGGATAGATGGCGAAACCCTAGCAAAAATGTATCTTGGGGAAATTACAAAGTGGAACGATCCAGCAATAGTTCAAGACAACCCCAATGTAAATTTACCTGACAAAGAAATAATACTTGTAAAAAGAGCTGATGCTAGCGGAACAAACTACGTTTTTACACAGTATTTATCTGCTGTAAGTGAAGAATGGAAGCAAAAAATGGGTTTTGGTTTAACTTTTGCTTATCCCCAAATAGTTGGAAACAGAGGGCTTCAGGGTAAGGGTAACGCTGGAGTTTCTGCAATCATCCAACAAACACCATACAGCATAGGATACATTGAACTCGCATACGCCTTGCAAAACAACGTAACTTTTGCACTTTTAAGGAATAAGGCTGGAAAATTTGTAGATGCTACGATTGACAATATAAAAGCAGCAGTTTCAGCAAAAGCGAGTGCTCTTCCTAGAGGAGATGAATGTTGGCAAAACGTAAGTTTAGTAAACGCAGATGGAGAAAACTCTTACCCAATAGCTAGCTTTACTTACATACTGGTATTTAGAGATCTAAGCTATCTGAAAGATCCAGAAAAAGCTAAAGCTTTAGTTGACTTTCTTAAGTGGATAGTTACAGATGGCCAGAAATATGCTCCAGACCTCTACTATGTTCCATTACCAGACCAAGTTGTCCAGATAAATCTAAACACAATTTCATTGATAAAGTGGTAAGAAACCAGGAAGAGCAAAATGAGAAGCAAAAAAATTTTTGATATAATAACTCTCTTTTTCTCTCTTTCATACTTAGCAATCTTCCTATTATTTTTATTTGAGTTTGCAATAAATTCTCAACTAACTTGGAAAATGTATGGGTTTCAATTCATAATAGGTACTAGGTGGGACCCAAACAAAAATATTTTTGGAGCACTACCTTTCATTTACGGTACAATAGTTACGTCTGCGCTTTCTTTAGCCCTTTCATTTCCAATAGGTATTGGAACTGCTATATTTCTGTCTGAAGTTATAGACCAAAGAATTTCTGAGCTCCTTACCGAAGTAATTGAACTAATAGCAGGAATACCAAGTGTAGTAATAGGGCTTTGGGGAATCTTCTATCTTGTACCTTTTGTAAAAAATTTTTTAGAACCGATGCTTTCTTGTCTATCGTTTATACCACTTTTCTCAAGCCAAGGAGTTTCAGGATTAAGTGTAATGAGTGCAATATTAGTTTTATCCTTTATGATCACTCCGTTCATAGCAGTTACGACAAAAAGTGCTCTTGATAGTGTTCCTGAAGACTTAAAAGAAGCAATGTATAGTCTAGGTGCTCATAAGTATGAAGTGATAACATACGTAAGCTTACCGTATATTAAGAAAGCTATAGTTAGTGGAACAATGCTTGCATTTGGTAGAGCCTTTGGGGAGACAATGGCAGTAACGATGGTGATCGGAAATATGCCAACGATTGCACTATCTCTTTTTAGCCCAGGATACACAATTCCTGCAGTTATAGCCAATGAACTTACAGAAGCTATCGCTCAACTACACATCTCTTCACTAATTTTTCTTGCGCTAATACTAGAAATAATGTCCATTACAACTATTTTTGTTGAGAGGTTGATCATCAGAAAATGGTGAGCACCAAAGACGTTAAAGACAGTTTACTTAATATATTTGCTACACTTTCATTTACTGTTGTAATGATTACACTTTTACTTATAGTTGGAACAACAATTATAAGAGGAATAAAAGCAATAAACTTAGATTTCTTTTTTGCACTACCGAATCCTCCAGGACAACCAGGAGGAGGAATACTAAATGCTATAGTTGGGTCTTTGATTTTAGTAGTAATAAGTATGTCAATTAGTATACCTGTTGCATTAGCTGTTGCTATCTATCTTTATAGGTCTAGAAACACGGGACTAAAAGAGCTTATAAGAGTGGCGAACGGTGCACTAGGAGGAACTCCAAGCATAGTTGCAGGAGTTTTCGTATACCTTGTGGTAGTAGTACCAATTACAGGATTTTCAGCTTTAGCGGGAGCTCTCGCACTTTCTTTTCTTGCAACACCCGCAATGGTAAGCATCTTTGAAGAAGCACTTAAATTAGTTCCACATGAAATACTTGAAGCAGCTGTAAGCTTAGGAGTAGAGGACTGGAAGGTACTGCTTTTTGTGATAGTTAGAGAAGCATTGCCTATGATTCTTTCTGGAATACTTATAGCGCTTGGACGAATTATAGGAGAGACTGCACCATTAATATTTACAGCGTTTGGCAGCCCAAGCCTTAATCTTGACCCAACGCAACCTACCTCAGCGCTTCCTTTGTTGATTTACAACTATGCTATGTCTCCTTGGAAAGATTGGCAAGAAAAGGCGTGGGGTGCTGCATTTGTTTTAACTATTCTTGAGCTTTTGATATACCTTTTATCTAGGAGGATTAGCAAAAGATGAAAGTAAAAATTAGGATAAAAAATTTAAATGCATGGTATGGCAAAAGACATGTCTTAAAGAATATAAACCTAGAAATACCTGAAAAAACAGTTACAGCAATTATTGGGCCAAGTGGTGGAGGAAAGTCAACGCTTCTGAGATGCATCAACAGAACGCATGAACTGAAAAGAGGAGCTAAGGTCAGTGGAGAAGTGATTATAGATAATGTAGATATTTACAAAATTAACCCAGTAAAAGTGAGAAAAACTATAGGCCTTGTTTTTCAAAAGCCGAATCCATTCCCAAACATGAGTATATACGAGAATGTTGCCATTGGTTTAAGAGTAAACGGTATAAAAGATGAAAGCCAAATAAAGAACTTAGTTAAGGAGGCGCTAATTAAAGTAAACTTATGGAATGAAGTTAAAGATAGGCTTAACTCTCCTGCAACGCAACTAAGCGGCGGGCAACAACAAAGACTCTGTATTGCGAGAGCAATTGTTCTTAACCCAGAAATAATTTTGATGGACGAGCCAACTAGTGCACTAGACTATTTTTCTACAATTGCTATAGAAAATCTCATCAAAAAGATGAGTTCAGAGTACACAGTTGTTTTATCGACCCATAACATACAGCAAGCAGCGAGAATCTCAGACTATATTGTGTTTGTTCATTTTGGACAAATTATAGCCTTCAGAGATACTAAGTCACTGCTTCTGAATCCTAACAATGAAACAATCGAAAAGTTTATTACGGAGATGCAATAGCTATGGCTCATATGAATAGTGCTTACACAAAAACAGTTCTTTTTGTTTGTGTGGAGAACAGTTTCAGAAGCCAAATTGCTGAAGCATTCTTCAATAAATATGCTCCTAAAGGTTGGATTGCTGTAAGTGCTGGCAACAAGCCTGCAGATAAAGTTCATCCAAACGCTGTAATCCTAATGAAAGAAAAAGGCATAGACATTTCTCAGAAAAAACCAAAGCTATTGACAAAAGACCTCCAAACAATAGCGGACATAGCGGTAATAGTTTGTGGTGGAAATGAATGCCCAGTCGTTTATGCAAGTTACGTTGAAGAATGGAACTTTCCAGATCCTGCAAAAATGTCATTAGAAGAGGCAAGAAAAATTAGAGACGCTATTGAAAAGAAAGTTGTTGAACTAGTTAATAGGTTAGATTCTATAGAATCAAGACCAAAACTTTCATTTAAACTAAACAATGTTTAGAAGAAACTTGTAACATAAAGTAGATTAACAAATATTAGTTCCTAAACCTGCTGTTTTACTCATGCTCGCTATTGACTAAAGACATAAACTTTTAAAAACATTTAATTTTCTCGTAGATTAGCGATTCATGAAGGAGTTGGAAAGCATCACCTGGCCCTTATACTATAGAGACGAGCTTATAGTTGGAAATCCAAAGAGCAACGTTGCAATATGTACTTTATGGACAAAAAAAGAGCTTTTCTTGGATCTGCCAAAAGAAGAGTTTACAGTCATAGGAAACTTACGCACTACTTATGGAATAAACCCACTAATAAAAAATATCTTAGCAAATCCAAGAATAAGATACATTGTTGTGTGTGGGGAAGATTTAATGAAAACAGGCGATATTCTAGTTAATTTCTTTATTAATGGCATAAGTGAAGAGTACCAAGTAATTGGGACGCAAGCATACATCGACAGAAATATTCCTAGAGAGGCTATTGAAACTTTAAGAAAAAACGTAAGAGTAATAGACCTAAGAGATGAGAAAAACTTAGAAAAACTAAAAGAAAAAATCTCAAACATACTTAGCAAAATATCAAGAGAAGAAGAACCTTTTAGTAAGCCTATGATTATAGGTGAAAAAGAAAGAGAGGTTGAAACTCTCTTCTCAGAAGACAAAATGCTTCGTGTAGAAGGTGAATCCATTTCTGAAGTTTGGTTGAAGGCTTTAGACCTAGTAATGAAGTTTGGAGAAGTAAAGCAAACAGAGTACAACTTAAGACAAAGAGAAGTGCTTGGAATTGTATCTATAATAAATGGTGAAGAAACTGAGCTTCCCTCATGGCTACCAATAAGCAAAGAAGACCTTGAAAACTACTACTTAACATTTTTTAGTCAAGCAAAGCCAGAAGGTGTTGAATATACTTATGGAGAACGACTATTTGGTTTAAAAGTTTCTTCTATACCTAAGGAGGTTAGAAATACTCTAGAACCCAAGATGGTTAAGGAAGTTCATGCAATTCTTGACCAAGTTGAACTAATAGCTAAGAAACTAAAGGAAAAACCATTTACAAGAAGAGCAATCGCTGTAACATGGAGACATGAATCTGACTTAGTTTCTGCTAACCCTCCGTGCTTGATTGAGATAGTTTGGAGTATAAAGTTTGGGAAACTTCATCAAATGTGCACTTTTAGAAGCCATGACATATTTGGAGCTTGGTTACTTAATGTTTTTGCGCTAAGAAGGTTACAACATTATGTTTCAGATAGGGTTGGATTTCCGCTTGGAAGCTTAATAGTTGTTTCTGTTTCTGCACACGTTTACGAAAACAATTGGAGTGCTGCAGAAGAAATTCTAGAAAAGCTTTACAGAGGAAATAAGATGGAATTTAGTGAAGATTTAAGAGGATTTTTCGTCATAAAAGTTGAAGGCAACGAGATCGTAGTAGAACATAGACTTAGAGATGGAAGAAAAACAAAGTACGAGTTTAGAGGGAATAGTGCAGAAGAACTCTATAGACGTATCTTAAACGAGAACTTAGTTTCTAGATTAGACCATGCTGCATACTTAGGAAAAGAGTTAGCACGCGCTGAAATGGCTTTAAGAGAAAAGAAACCTTATGTACAAGATAGAGCTTAACTTAAGACACATGAAATTCGTCACTCACGATGCTGATAACCTGTATAACTATATTTTGCTAAAAAACATTTATTAAGTGTCCTAATTCTTTTTTATAAAAGGGTGAAACAAGTATGGAAAACTTTGAATTCATAAGCCCAACAAAGATAATCTTTGGAAGAAGTACTGAAAGCTTAGTTGGAGAAGAAGTGAAAAAGTACAGTAACAAAATTTTGTTTCACTACGGTGGAGGAAGCATAAAAAGGATAGGCCTTTACGAAAAAGTAGTTGGTTCGCTGAAGGAAGCTGGAGTAAAATTCATAGAACTTCCTGGAGTTAAGCCGAATCCAAGATTAAGCCTAGTGCAAGAAGGAATAAAGTTATGCAGAAAAAACAAAATTGACTTTATTCTTGCTGTTGGCGGGGGTAGTGTAATTGATTCTGCTAAAGCTATTGGAGTTGGAGTACCATATGAAGGGAATGTGTGGGACTTCTACACAGGAAAAGCTACGCCAAAGGAAACTTTACCAG
>JAAOZO010000136.1 GCA_011605715.1 Nitrososphaerota archaeon
TACCATTGCCTTATTGCCTCTCTACTTACTTTGTAGCCTAATCCTTCCAGGAATTCCTTTACTTGAGCTAAACTTAGTCCTAGAGTGTAAACTTTAACTCCAATTGCCTTTACAAAGGGGTCAACTCTTCTTCTAGGAAAGATTTTTCTATCACTGAACAAAGAGTATAGTTGGCCTATGCTTACCTTCAATGTTATCACTTAAGTATTGTTCGAGGGTAAGCATGGGCCTATAAGCCTTAAGTTGACAGTCTCACAAAGTTCATCCGGCAACTCTTTAGGATGCAGATCAAACAGCATTTTACTTAACCCCCTTAAGTTTGAACTACAGCGCAAATAGTAAAGAACCAATCCTCCAGTAGTCTTTTACTCTTGTCTAACAACTCAGTCTAAGTTATATAGAAGAGTGAAGAATTAGTACTCGAGAAAAAGCTTAGTAAGTGTTCTGCTTTGAGCCTATTAAATAAAAGTTTTTGTTTAACTTAAGCAAAATGCTATCGGTACTATTTTAAACAAAAAATTCTTTTGATCACTTCCTTATCGTAATCGTTGCATTGTTCCATGTTCTGTTGACTGGAGAACCATCAACCAATAAGTCTAGTGCAACAGTATACTCTGCAGAATTAACTAAGTTGCTAAGGTTTCCTATTAGCATAAAATTGAGTGAAACTTCCTGAAATGCAGGGTCAAGATAAAAAGTGTATGAAAACTTGTTTACCCCATCGACCTTCGTTGCATTCAACGGTCTCCAATCAGGCAAGTAGATCTTAACCCAGCTATTAGTGTAGAAGATAACTTGAACTTCATGACTTCTTTTGTTGCTCTCTAGAGAAATTTCTATCGTTGCGTTGTCTGTATATTTCATTTCTTTTGGAGTAATAGAGTACTTAGTTATGGTTACCCTATTGGTTGAAGTTTCAGCAACATTGTTTTTATTGAAAAAGGAAAAAATAGTTGGAAAGAATACGTAAACTACTACTAAGAATGAAAGGATAAGCAAAATTACAACCGCGGAGAAAAGTTTTTTACTCAATTTTGGTTTGCGTATATGTTTACTTTTCAAAGTATTTAAACATTTACTGCTGAACAACTTCTAGTACTACGTCTCAACAGAGAGTAACAGATAATTGAACGGTCGTTCCTAGCACAACTTAATGACTTAAAGTTTTATCTTGGACGCAACTTCTTCAGTTCTCTTAATTTCATCGTCTGAGAGGCTAACATCGAGAGCCTGAATGTTTTCAACTAACTGCTGACTGCTGGATACTCCTATTATTGGAACTATGTTTATACCTAAGCTCTTTTGCTTGCTTAAAATCCAAGCAATTGCAAGTTGAGACAAAGAAATCCCTTTTTCTTTAGCAATTTCAGAAAGTTCTTCTATGGCTTTTAGGTCTCTCTTAGTTAGAGTTTCTCTAAGTCCACTAGAGTAAGTTGCTCTCGAACCTTCTGGAATTCCCTTCAGATACTTTTCAGAAAGTATTCCTTGAGCCAAAGGAGAATAAGCCATTACCGTAAAGTTGTACTTCCTCGCCAGAGGAATCTTAGTAAGTTCTATTGTTCTATTGATTAAGTTGTAAACTTCTTGAATTGTAACAAAGCCACTTAGCTTGTATTCTTTTGAAAGCTCCATGAAGCTTATTATTTCTTCAGGACTTAAGTTGGAAGAGCCAACGTAATGAACCTTTCCCATTTTAACTAAGTCATTAAGAGCCATTAAAGTTTCTAGAGGTGGAGTTTCTTTATCGGGAACATGAATTAGGTAAACGTCTACATACTCAAGCCTCAACCTTCTTAGGCTCTCTCTTATTTGCCAAAAGATGTGTTTCCGCGATAATCCTTGCCCATTTACCCATTGAGCCATTTGGCCACCAACTTTTGTTGCTATTACAAAACTTTCCCTCTCATAGTCTTTTAGCACTTCGCCAAGAATCTTCTCAGCGTTACCTAAGTGGTTAAAGTCAACTGGAGTCATTGCTCCATGATACCTATTCGCGGTATCTATGAAGTTTATACCTTGGTCGAAAGCTATTTTTACTACTTTTTTCGTTTCTTCTACATCAACCTTTAGCACTCCGTACTCGTCTCTTTCTTTTAACCTTGGAAGATGCCAACTTCCTAGGCAAACTTGAGAAACTTTTAGACCACTATTCCCTAAGTTAACGTACTTCATTTGCCTACCATTTCTTATAAGAGATTTTAAACGTTTCTCATGAAATATTTAAATTCAATGTTCTAAGAATAGAAAATGAGTTTAAGGCTTTCCATAGAATTTATTATTAGGAGTATTACTTAAAAAATAATACAGACTAGAGTAACGCTAATAACTTAAGCAATAATTTAGATAAAAACAACAATTTTAAATAATACTTTTATACTAAACATAATGTATGAGTCTAGCTCTTAGAGGAGGAAAACCAACTAGAACTAAACCATGGCCAACTTGGCCTATATATAATGAAAGAGAAATAAAAGCACTAGAAGAAGTCTTAAGAAGCAGATTTTGGGGAGGAGGTGTAGAAGACAGTGGACCAAAGGAAAAGGAATTCGAAGAAAAGTTTTCTAAACGTCATGGTTGCAGTTATGGAGTTTGTGTATCGAGTGGAACTGCGGCGTTGTATGTAGCACTACTTTCAGTTGGGGTTGGACCTGGAGACGAAGTAATTGCTCCAGCCTTAACATTCTGGGCAACTGGAAGCGCAGTGCTTATGACAGGAGCAACTTTAGTTGTTGTTGACGTTGACCCTGAAACTTACTGTATGGACTTTAGAGAAGTTGAGAAAAGCATTACAAACAAAACTAAAGCCATAATCTCCGTTTACAACTACGGTAATGCTCCAGACATGGACAAAATTTCAGAGATTTCTAAAGAAAACAACATAGCGTTGATAGAAGATTGCGCAAGGGCTCATGGTTTTATGTGGAGAGAAAAGCCTGCAGGCTCGATTGGAGACCTTGGTTGCTTTAGTTTTCAGCAAGGAAAGTTCATGACTGCAGGGGAAGGAGGAATAATAATAACAAACAACGAACTTTACGCTGAAAGATGTAGATCAATAAGAACTTGTGGGAGAATAAAAGGAGACGACATATACAAAATTGGAATTGACTATTGGCTAAACTGGTGGAACTTCAGAATTACTCAGTTTCAAGCTGCAATTTTACTAGCTCAGCTAGAAAGGCTTGAGGAACAGTTGAAGACTAGGCAAGCTAACTGCGAATACCTTAGCAAAAGATTAGAAGAAATAGAGGGTATTCAACCTCTTAAGGTAGACAGCAGACTAACTAGACATCAACCTTGGCCATACTTATTTAAGTACGATCCTAAGTCTTTTGGAGGAGTTTCAGTTATAAGGTTTGTAGAAGCACTAAACGAAGAAGGAATACCAAGTGGAGGATTAGATCACCCTCCACTAAGTATGACTTTATCTGCCCATCTTTCTTCTGCTCGCATAGTAAGAAAGTCGAAGTACCCTGTAGCAGAAAGAGCAATTCAAGAATCTGTAACTTTACCACAACACCTCTTCTTAGGAACTAAAGAAGACATGGATACGATAGTAGAAGCCGTAGAAAAAATTAAGAAGCATTCGAACGAGTTATAGTTCTAATTTAGTGTTAACGTATAAGCAAAAACAACGTTATTCAATTTAACTTTTACCTAGTAAAACTTATCTTTCCCTCTGGATTACTTCCCAGGTTTTTGGGTCTTCAGCTCCAAGCCTCCATGCGGCAATATTAGTTAGGTTATAGTTGTGCACAATTATGTTAAGTCTAAGCTCAGTACTCTTTGCTCCTTGGAACCAAACTTCATGACCTTGAGCTTTAAAGTAGTATTCTCCAGAATTATCATCAAAATACACTTTTGCGTTGGTGCTCATCGCTAAATTTATAGCTTCTGAAAATGTTACTCCTGAACCTCTTCCTCCAGACCAATCATAGCCATAGAAGGGAATGCCTACAACTATCTTTTCTTTAGGCATTACGCTTGTAGTATAACTAAGAACACCCCGCAACCAATCTGAAGGTGAAATTGGTCCAGGAGAGCTACCAGACCAATGGTAGTCGTAAACCATGAGCACTACATAATCACAATAGTTACCCAATGCCTTATAGTCATAAGCACCACTCCAACCTTCTTTAGAATCATAAGTTTTTGCTGGAACATCGATTGAAACTATTTTTGAATGCTCATGAAGTTTAATGCTCAACAGTCTCATAAATTCTGTTAATGCTTCTCTGTCAGATGGATCGACTCCTTCGAAATCAATGTTTATGCCATCGTAGTCCCCATTGACAACGAAGCTAGTTAAATTGGACAGAACTTCATCTCGTACTTTTAGATTTGTCAAAAATTCGTGCGCGATATCTTTACTAAATCCTTCGTTTGCAACTAATGGAACCACTAGCACGTTACTTGCTCTAGCAAGTTCTAAGACAGAGTTGCTTACCCTTCCAACAAATACTCCACCTTTAGTAATGTAAGAAGAAGTAGGAGAAATCCATGTAATAGACTTCAGATTGTTCTTAAAGGAGCTTAAACTTGCTTCATCGTTTTCTATTAACCAACCAAGAAACTTAACCTCATACGAGTTTAACTTTACATTCGAAAAATAAGCGGTCAAGTTTTGAGAAATTTCTTTACGTTCATTCGCTTTCATGATGAGTAAAGCTGAAAAGAGCATGAATATAAGCGTTATTGCAACTGCAACTATTAGAGCTTCCTTACTCGTCATTTGACTTTTAAGCTTTTTATTTACTTAGAGTTTTTAAATTTTATTGAAAGAAGACTTTATCTTGTTAGATCTTTAATTTTCCAAAAATTGTATGCATACAAGCGCATTTCCATACTAGATAATAGCAGCAATAAGAAAGGAATAAGCAAACGGAAAGAACCTAGAAACCTTCGCTACAATATTACTTGTAGACATAATAAACCTAGTATTTTGATTAACCCGATCAATGTAGATCTATCTTCCTCACTAATCGAAGCTTCACATGTGAGCATATACATTACTTAAACGTCACAGACTCTTGCTTGAAGAAAATGGAAACAAAAGTATAAGTATTCTTAAGGAACGGGGACCGCGGGCAAAACGTTCGTACTAAGATCATAAGAAGCCTATCAGAAAGAAGCCATAGTTGGTTGTTAAAGCAGTTGGCAACACAGCAATCAGACTACCCCTTTATGACTCCGACTTCAGTAATCGCATTAAGGAGAAGGTCACATGAGAACACTACGGCAACACTAGCATCCTCCTTTTCTTCTTCAATCAGCTTGATACAAACAGGTTTTATGGTATAACTGATTTAATGAACTCTATAATCTCCTTGCTTTTAATAGGGTTTAGCGAGATGGCTTCTCCCTTCTTATGAAACAACACATATCCTTCCCTAGCCAACTCCTCTATGCAAGCTCTGACTCTTTTACCATTGTTTTTCACTTGCTTGCTGAGCCAGTTGACTACTGAGCTAAAAGGTAGGTATTTGGCACCCCAGCAGCTTTTTCTAAGAAGCCTGTTCATTATGTCGGCTTTGATCTCGGTGTTGCTCATCTCCCGCTTAACCATGGTTCACTTACCATACCTTCAGAAGGGTAATATTTAAATACTTAATTTTTATTTATCCTGCTTAATGCCTGAAGAACTATACGTGAAAAGAAAATACAAATCGATCTTGCTAAAGTACTTTGGAGATTCTCCTAAACTCAGGATAATAGATTTCTTCCTAGATAATCCACTCTTCGACTTCACCAAGAAGGAAGTGATAGAAGCTCTAGGCATGAGTAAGCAAACCTTCTATAAGTACTTCACAGACATAGAAAAAAACGAGATAGTTAAGATTTCAAGAAAAATAGGAAGGGCTAAGCTTTACAAGATAAACTTAGAGAACCCCATGGTAAAGATGCTGAGAGAAAGTGAAACACAGCTCTCACTACAGATGGCGGAGCAGGAAGAAAAAAAGAAACAAATAGAGGTTAAATAGTTTCGTGACGCAAGCTCACTAATTCTTTTCATGTATAAAAAATTACGCACTAGCTGAAATTCCTCTAGGTAAAATTAGCTTTCCCTCTGATTATTTGTGCTTTATTAACTTAAGCTCTACGGTAGCATCATAGTCTAAAGGTAGCGAACGCTTCGAAGTAAATATTCCTCCAATCATTAAAAGTGTAAGTAAAATATTGATCTTATAGAGGGACTAATTTTTGAAATTAAGTAAACCAAAGTAGCAACGCCCCTAAAAATTAAAGCTTGAAAGAAATATAAACTCCAAAATATGTTCATTAAGTAAGAATGATAGAAGTAGTAAAGGACAAGAATGCACAGATAGAAAGACTTAAAACAATTCTTGATTCTTACAAACTTATATACGAACGTGAGTTTAGTTTTTACGAAATTTCTTTAAAGATTGAAGACCTGCTAGCAACTGAGCCATACTTAGAAGCTGAAAAATTAGCATTTGTTTATAAAAAGATGGTTCAAGAGAATTACGATGTTCCAATCATCACTGTAAGAAAAGATAACAGGTCTTACGTTGTAGATGGTCACCATCGTTGCTTTTCTAAGTGGCTTTTAAATCAAGAATACATTTTGTCTTATGAAATACAGAATGAATTGTTTAAGCCTCCGTGGTGGTCAAAAAATGTTTTGGATATACCGATGATAAAAACAGGAGAAGACATCGAAGAAATTAAAGATTGGGCAACATGTATAGATACACTTGAGTACTTGAGAAGAATTCATGGAATAAATTTCAAACTCATTCCAATGAAGTTAGAAGTAGAAAACTTAATTCCGACACAGTATCCACAAAGAATAATAGGTTCGCGTGCGCCTTCTAAGGCACCAATACTAGCGCTTAAGTACAACGAGAGTTTTTACATCATCGATGGACATACTAGAACTTACTATGCGTTCAAAAAAGGTGAACGTTATATAGATGCTTTAGTTTTAGTTCCAGCAAAAGAAGTTACACCAGGAATAGTTTTACACTCAAAGAAGTTGGGAATAAACTCTATTAAAGAGTTTGCGAAAATGCTTGAAATGAGCTAGCGTCATACTGTTAACGCTTGAACTAAAAACCTTCAAAAACCAAACAAAAATCCAATGTATTTGCTCATAGCGAACGTTACTAGCTTATTATCTAAGACACCTAGTAACTATTGTAGGAGAGTAATCATATAGTTAAATTTAAATATGATAATGAAAGTTTCTGCGCACTATGAGCGAAGGTAAAGACATGAAAAAAGACATACTGGGGCGTCAAATAAAAGAACTTTCCAACGATGCTTGGTGGGGAATTCCTAGACAGCAAATTCCATGGTATCCGGAAGTTGACTACGAAAGTTGCATTGGTTGTGGTCTTTGTATAGTAACATGTGGCAGAAGTGTATATGACTGGGACCTTGAGAAGAACAAGCCGATTGTTGCGAGGCCATACAATTGCTTAGTTGGCTGTAGCACGTGCAGTAACTTATGTCCAAAGGATGCGATAAGCTTTCCATCTCTTGGAAAGCTAAGGAAGTGGAGAGATAAAGCGGAAGCTATCAGAAAGGCTTCTGAAAAAATAAAAGAGGCTAAAAATTCAGTAAAATAGCAAAGTTTTGGTTATACAAAAGTTTAAAGCTTCTTTTAGTTTCTTGTAGTATAGTAAAGATGGAGAGCAACGCTAAGTGCCGAGCTACAAAAAGAATAGAGCCACTGAACATAAAAGAATTTGAAGGCTTAGAGCGTGTTGTTGATGCTTTAGCTAGTAAAACAAGGCTAGCTATATTGACGATACTACTAAACTATGGAGAAGCCTGTACTTGTGACCTAACATCTGCTTTAAACGTTGCTCAGCCCACAGTTACCATTCATCTTCAAAAGTTGTATGACGCAGGATTAGTTGAGAAAAGAGAGAGCTGGAGGTACACGTACTACTTTATAAGTAAGAAGTATGTCCCGCTTATAAAAACAATTCTAAAGCTAAAAGCTTAATAAAAGTAAGCACAGTTCTTATAAGCGTACATCAGAAAATTAAAACTTTAAAAGAAGCCAAAGTGGAAGACTTTTGAAACTACCTTTTTCTTCTGATGTCCTGAGAGTATAACTCCATCTTTCTTTTTCTGTACTCTTCTTCGCTTGTTTCTTCAGCGAACATAGGCTCCTCTGAGGACTTAAAGTACAACCTATAGTACTTATTGTTGAACATAAAATAAAAAACGTTTACTTCTTCATCGCCTTCGCCCTCGGTAAGCAAAAAAGCTTCATCAAACTCATACGCCAAGTTTTGTAGCTCTGAGAAAAAATAAGGTTCTGTCCAATAGTATCCCGAACCACTCACTTTTTCAGCCATCTCGAGTATCTTTTTCATTCTCCTTAAGGCGTACTCCTTTACGTCTCTGTTTTTTCTGCCTCTCTTCATTATGTTTTTGCCTTGTCAAATGAGTATTTAAATTCTTCATCATCCCATTTCTCAATTGTTTTAAAAGACTATAGGTCAGAGAAACTTATGCTTCTTAAGAATTAACGCTTAGAAAAAGAAATAAAAAGTTAAAAATTCAACTTAAAGTCAATAAATGCAGTACAGAATAATAAGAC
>JAAOZO010000244.1 GCA_011605715.1 Nitrososphaerota archaeon
GCCAGAGCAAAGTGCAAGGGCTAAAAATAGCCCTATAAGTACTACAAAATTTTTTTCTTATTTTTTATTTTTTTGGTTTTTATAAAATAGCTATACTTGTTTTTAAAAACTCGTGCCACTTGCTACAACGCTACTTCCTTTTTTATAAAAAGACTTGTCTGTTTTTAAAAACTGAGCCGCGTTTTTATAAACGCTTTTTAAAAACTCCGTGCCATTTTTAAAAACGGCCCATACTTTTTTAAAAAATAGCAAAGTACCTTGCTTTTTTATATTACCTTTCTCCTTTTAGCTATACGTTTTTAAAAATCCTGCTACAGTCTGCTTTAGATACTTCAATATTCTTACTCGTTTTTAAAAATAAATAAAATCTACGAGATAAAGCCAAAATGATTGTGTTTTTGCAGAGGCACTTTTTAAAAAGCAGTTAGACGTTTTTAAAAATCCAAGCGGTTTTTAAAAATCATGCAGAAAGATTTAATAACTTTTTAAAAAGATATAGAAGACGAGAAATGAGTAGCGAAAGTGAGGGTGAAGAACCTCAAAAGGATGTAAGAAGAAGGCTAACAAAAGAAGAGCGTGAAGCTATAAAAACTAAAATAAAACAGCTTTTAGATTCTGGAGTTAAATCTTCAACTCAAATAGCAAAAGCAGTTGGGGTAACGCCAGCAACAGCAATAAACCTAATCAGAGAAATAAGCCAAGAAACACCAACAGTAGAAGAAAGCGAAGAAGAAGACGATGATTCAGATGTAGAAATGAAAAAATTCACTGGTCTTACGAAAGTTGAAGTGCCTCTTTCTGGAGTTTCTGAGAAGATTACGTTAGACCCTGACATTCTTATGTACTTTGGCTACACTAACAAGAGACTAGAAGAAAAAGGTCTTGAGCCTATGAGCTTAAGCGATTTCATCAACAAAGCAATAAGAGAATACTTCAAGAAAAAGGGAATAAAGCTAGCTTTTGTTCACGACGTAGGTGATTGAGATGAGCGACGATAAGAAGGAAAAAAAGAAGAGGACATCTGAATTTGAGCTGATATTCCCAGACAAGGAAAAGGAAGAAAGAAGCAGAGAAGACGACGATGAAGAATTGGACTTGGATGACGTAATCGAAGAAGAAGAAAGAGAAAAGATAAGAGAGTGGAGGGCTCTTAGACTAGAAGAAGCAGTACTAAAAAGGAAGAAGAATGTTGAAGACTTAAAGAGGCAAATTGAAGGCTCAGGTGGAGCTGACATAGATGTGTACACTCTGCTAAGAGACCCTAAAACCAGAGAAGAATTCCTAAGCTTAAGCGATGAACAACGAGATAAGCTGATAAACACAATAGTTGCTCTAAAGCTTGCATCTAACCCTTCAAATAGCACAGTACTTCCAATATTAATCCAAAGCCTGAAGAGTAATCCAAGTACTAAGTCTGATGAACTTGCAGAGTTTGCAAAGCGTCTTATTGAAGTTGTAAAACCACAGCAACAAACTCAAAGTGAATCTTTAGCAGAGAAGATACTCCTGAAAATGCTAGAGACAAAGGACAGCTCTACAACATTAGCTGAGAAACTTGCTCAAGCTCAGAGGGAGGCTCTAAAAGCACAGTTCCAAGCTCAGATGCAGCTGATAATGAAAGAACTTTCAGAGCTTAAAAACAGACCAACTGCTGTAGACGAACTTCAGAACATTAAGCAACAAATAGAAGTGCTAGGCTCTCTGCTAGGAAAAGGCGGTGGAAGCTACGACCCAGAGCTTGAGAAGCTAAAGCTAGAAACTCAGACAAAACTAAAGGAGATGGAAATTGGATTGCAGAAGTGGATGGCTGAGCAGAATATAGCAAGTGCTAAGGAAGAAAGAAGCATTGAACTAGTAAACAGATTAATTGACAACGTTCTAAATCCAAGAATAAACGACATAATGAACATAGTAGCAAATAGACTTTCAGGAAAAGAAGTAGCAAACCCTGTTGTAGGTGCTGCTGCAAAAACAGCACAAGAAGTTATGACAAAGATAGCATGCCCTAACTGTGGAAAAGATATACTAGTACCTGCAAATGCAACTAAGGTAGTCTGCCCTAACTGTGGAGCAGAAATAACAGCTGAGTAGTAGGTGGTGAAAATGGAGAAGAGCCACAAGATTGAGTCAGTTGTTTTTCCAGTTGTACTTAGAGCAATAAAAGATGTTCAGCCTGTACACATAGTTATTGCAGTAAAAGGAAAACTAGACCTACTAGCAGTTGCTAACAACTTATGGAACGGCTCTACTGAGGAGCAAAGAACTGAAACTCAGAAGCTACTTTCTGAAATAGTGAAAGAAATAGAAGAAAAGTCTGGTGCTACAATAGATGAAGTAATAGAGTATGCTTCAAAAGAAGAAAACTTTGACAGGTTCTTTAACGTTTACTTGAAGGAGCAGAGACCCGACCTGTACAACCAAATAAGATTTACAAAGGGAGCAAAGGAATACTTAAAAGAGCAGTTAGTAAACATACTAAAATATTTAAAGCAAAAAACAGAAGAAGCAAAATTTATAAACGAAGAAAAGGTATAAATAGCAGAAAATGAACGAAGAATACAAAAACCAGAAAAAAGAATTTGAAAAAATTTTAAACTTAGCCCAGATGCAAATGGGGGATGGCACTATAGAAAAAATTAAAACGTTTGTTAGGGACATGAGCGATGTGTGCGCTTGTGGAGAAGAGCTAAGTGCAGTGCTAGAACCCATACCTCTGATTGTAGATTCAGCGTATAGAGGTAGATGGGCATCTGCTGTAGGGTATGTAAACGGGGTCGAAGACAAAATTAAAAAATTAGAAGCCTGTACACTAAGGCCATTCCCTAGGATAGAAGAGAGAGTTGAAGCCAACCTATTAGAACCAATAAGAGAAATGAACTTTGACCGCATAGCTTATGGAGCATCAAATTTCATAGGTGATGTGCTATTTTACTATTTAAAGTCTCAGTGCAAAAACGTAGTGATACCACCATAGTTTCTAGAAAAAGTTTTTAAATCTAAGTAAAAATATAAAAGATAGGGACTTGGCCCTCAGCAAGTACGAGCAGTTCCTTGACTGGAACAAGGAGAACATATTCATAAACTTAGTCCAAGCTGAGGACCATGTAAGGCACTCTACAGAACTTAGGGGAGAGCATGCCTCTTGCATACTAAAACATTTAGCTTACGTGGCTGGAGAAGCTGATGAAGCAGTAAGCCATGCTCTCGAGCTTGGCGATGCAGAGCAGTCAAGAAAGTTCAGAGAGATTTCAGCTTCTGCAAGGGAATTAATGAGGAGAGTACGTGAGGGAAGCTTATCTGAAGAAGAAGCAATACTTTCTATAAGAGAGCTGAGAAAGAAGCTTTCTGAGCTTGCAGAAGAATTCAACACTGAGTACTGTGAGTCGTGTACTATAGATTTTAAAATGTTTTCTTTAGGAAGAAATGGAAATCCCTACCAAAAAGAAAAACTTATAAATCTCAGTAAGACTATAAGAGAGCGAAGAAAAATGGTCGAGATTGAGTATAAGGACTATATACCATATGCAGGTGGCGCAGCATTAGCATTAGGACTAGACTTCCTCTACAAGAAAATAGATGAAATAACTAAAAGAGCAAGTGTGGCTTTGGCTTCAAGGCCAAGCTTCTGGTTAACTGCACTAACAGCAATAGCACCAATCTTCTTAGCTCCTAAAGTTTCTGGATATGCGAGAACCATACTCATGACTACAGGAGCTGTTGAACTAATAAACTTCCTAGTGTCTGCATACCAAGGACTTCAAGCTGGAACTTTAGGAATTGGTGGACCTAGAGTAATAACATACACTCCTCCACCTTCTATACCCGCACCAGCAATAGTTGCTGGTCCTGAAACTACAAGATAAACCTACCTCACTGACAAGGAAGAATCATAGAAGTGAATTAGCTTAACTAGTGCCTCTTCGTAGCTTTTGAACATATGCTTCGCCACGAACTGCTTGAATAGCTTCTTTGTTTCATTGTCACATGTTATTGTTATTGTTGTTTTTTCGCTTTTGCTTAAGCTAGGCGTCATTCTGTAGTCGTAGAAGTAAACATCTTTTCTTTTTTCAAGTTCTTCTGGAGTTACAATTTCTTTGTTATCACCTCTAACAAGAATGAAGTAAACTTTTCTTCCAGAAGAAACAAGCTTTAGGTACTCCCCTTTTTTTATTATGAATGGGCCTTCTTTCTTCGTGTAGACCTTAACTAAAAC
>JAAOZO010000083.1 GCA_011605715.1 Nitrososphaerota archaeon
CTAATAACTTCGTTGGAAAGTCCAGCTTTCAATTCAAGACTAACCGCAGCAGAAGCAAAAAGCAGGATAGATGCTCTGATAAATTCGCTTTAAGAGTTTGTTTTTTCTTTTGGGTGAATTGACATTCTCCACGACTAAAGTCGGGAGATTCTCCAATCTCTACTCCCTCGCCACTAAGCCTACAAGGCATAGGCGAAGAAGCTTCACTTGGAGTTAAGGGCTTAGTCAACGAAGCCCCGCCTCTAAGCATATAGCTTAGGGCAACTCTTCCTATGTTTATTGCTCCATTCAAGTCTGCATTGTACTGTAGGTTACAGTTGTTGCAAACGAATAAACCTTGAGTTTTCCTTTCTCCTAAGTTGTTGCATCTATGACAAACTTTAGAAGTATAATATTCCTTAACTTTTACTACAGGAACTCCATCGAACATCGCTTTGTATTGAATGTAATTCGTTAGCTTACTGTAGGGCATTCTATTTACTATTCGATTAAGAGTTCGAACTCCATTCTTGCCACGATTATTTCTTATTCCTTTTAAGTCTCCTATAACTATTGTAGCTCCAATTTCTTTTGCTCTATTAACAACTTCTCTAGATATTTTATGAAGAACATCATTTACTTTCCTTCTTTCTTTTGAACCAACTTTCTTTATTTCTCCTAAAAGTTTCTTTTCTCCAAGCCTTCCTCTTAGCCAATCATAATGCCTTCGTATTCCTCTTACTTCCTTACCATAGAACTTTACCCCAGTAATCTTCGCACTATCAAGCTCAACTTTAGTAGCTATATTTTTGTCTCCTATGTCTACTGCTACGATTTTAGAACTTAACTTTGGCTCATCAACTTCTTTTTCAACGATTATGTAAATAAACCATTTACCATCTTTTCTAATAACTTTAGATTCTCTTATAGTCCAATCTGAGGGCTCTATTTCTTCATGTAGCTTTATTGGAATCCAAATTCCTCCTCTTCGCCCATAAACAGGAATTCTAAACCAATAAGGTGTAAACTTTTTGTTTTGTTTCACTAGCTTAACAGTATCTCTCCTTAAGATTAAAGGATACTCTTTGTTTTTGTCTATTCTTCCTTTTACTCTTCTAAGAAACCTATCAGCTTGTTGTTTAGTAGCAGAATAAAGCGGAGCAGACTTGTCTCCATACAAATAGCGTTGAAAATTCTCGTATTCTTGCCTTAAAAGCTCTTCTTTGCCCTTACGAAGTTCAAGGATCTTAGCCTTAATTGTTTTCTTAGCTTTCATGAGTGGTTCATTTAATATAACATTATCCTAGGCTACATTTAAGCTTATCGATAATTTCATCCCAGAACTAAAGTTCTAGGCTTTCTTGTCGAGTTTATGTAAAAATACACTACAGAGTTGCATTTAAATATTAAAAGGAATCTATTGTGGCCTATGAGCGAATACAATATAGAAGATTATGAGGGAGGAGAAGAAGAGGAAATAGTAAGACTTTGGAATGAGGTTTTGTTCAGAGATCCTATCGACATAAGTATATTTGAAAGAAAGGTCTTGCTTGACCCAAACTTTGATGCTAGTGGCTTAAAGCTTGCTAGAATAAAAGGAGAGATTGTTGGTTTCATAGTAACGATAAAGAGAAAGTATCCTCTCTTCTACGAAGGACTTAATGAAAGGATTGGCTGGATTTTAGCTATGGGAGTAAAGAACGAACACAAAAAGAAAGGAGTAGGAAGCAAGCTTTTGGAAGAGGGTATAAAATATTTAACTAATAATGGAGCTAAAGAAGTATGGTATTCAACATACGTGCCAAACTATTTCTTCCCTGGAGTTGACGAAGAAGCTTATCCTGAAGGAGTAACCTTTCTAGAAAAGAGAGGCTTTAAAAAAGTTTATACTGCATTAGCAATGGACGGAAGCATATGGCCAACCTTAAAGCATCCTGATAAAGTTGAAGAAATTGAAGAAAAGCTAAGAAAAGATGGAATAGAAGTAAAGCCGCTGGAAACTAAGTACATATGGAAATTTCTTAAATTTTTGAGAGAAAACTTCTCTGCCGATTGGTATAGACATTCTTTGGAAATGCTTCAAAGAGGATGCGAAAAAGACCAGATTATGATAGCCATAAAGGATGAAGAAGTAATTGGCTATTGCCAGCACTACAATGGAGAAGGCTACGATTGGTACAAACCTGGAGAACACTTTGGACCATTTGGAGTAAAAGAAGAATACAGAGGAAAGGGAATAGGCACCATACTTTTTTACAAGATAATGCAAAGGATGAGACAAAGGAATATTCACCATACCTTTGTTGTTTGGACTGACGAAGAAGCAAGTCATCTTTACTCTAGGTTTGGAATGCAAGTAAGCAGAAGATTTGCAGTTATGAAGAAGTTACTTGGGTGAAAGAAATGAAAAGAATTCTTGTTGTTGGAGCACACGTGGGAGACGCTGAGCTTATGGCAGGTGGAGTAATACTAAAGCATACAAAGGCAGGAGGAGAAGTTTTTATAGTTCATATGAGCAAAGGAGAAAGAGGACATCCTAGCTTACCGCCAGCAGAGTATGCGAAGCAAAAGGAAAGAGAAGCTCTGGAGAGTGCAAAATTAATGAAAGCAGAAGTTATTTTTATGCCCTATGAGGATGCTCTTATTCCAAACAACGAAGAGGCTAGGTTTAAACTTGCAGAAGAAATTAGAAAAATAAGACCAAGCATAGTGATAACACATTGGGTAGGAAGCTACCATAAGGATCATGAAAACACTTCAAGAGTTGTAAAGGATGCAATCTTCCTTGCTGCAATGCAAGACTTGCCAATAGGAGGAGAGCCTTACTCTGTAAGTAAGCTTTACTTTGCTGAAAACTGGGAGGATCCAATTGACTTTGTTCCAGAAGTGTATGTTGACATTAGCGAAGTCTTTGAAGAATACAGAAAGGCTATAGAAGTTCACGAGTTTGCTTCAGGAAAATTCTGGGGATTCAAATACGTTGACTACTATACTTCACTTGCTAGGATTAGAGGAATAGAAGTAAGAACAAGGTATGCTCAAGCTTTAATGCCAGATAAGTCGTGGGCATCTTATAGAGTAAAGGTTGACTTACTATGATCAAAAAGGAAATGAAAGGCCAAAGCAGTAAGTATGCGTGGTACGTTGCTTCAGTATTTTTCTTTGTTATGCTTTTGCATAACGCTGATAAATTTTTAATTTCTCCACTTCTCCCAATGATTCAAGAAGAATTTAACCTAAGCTACACTCAACTAGGAGCCATACAAACCGGTTCAATAATTGTAGCTGTGATTTTTATGCCCATTTGGGGGTACTTGTTTGACAAATACGCCAGACCACCAATAGTTGCGTTAGCTAGCGCAATATGGGGAATAACTACGATATTTTCTACTCTTTCTAGAAATTATTTTGAGTTAGTAATAACGAGAGCACTAACCGGAATAGACAATCAAGCCACAAGTGGACTAATATCTCTGATAGGAGATTATTTTCCTCCAAGTAAGTGGTCCACAGCAGTTGGCTTACTCTATACTTCAAATTCCTTGGGAACAATGGTTGGAGTTATTGTTGGATCGTTAATTGGATATTCTTTAGGTTGGAGATCCGCGTTTCTTGTAACGGCTGTACCAGGAGTGTTGTTAGCAATTCTAGTACTGTTAACTGTAAAGGATAGACCGAGAGGCGCCACACAGGAAGAGCTTTTAGGAATTGCAGAACAACTAAAATTAAGCTTTTCGTTTCAAGCATTTAAAGACTTAGTAACTAGGAAATCAGCTATAACTTTATTTGTACAAGGATTTTTTGGAGTCTTCCCATGGCAAATTTTAGAATACTGGCTCTTTACGTACATGAGTCATGAGAGAGGTATGGCGCCAGATGAATCTATGATAGCAATGTTGTTATTCTTAGTGGGACTAACCTTTGGGTACATTATAGCAGGTATTCTTGGAGATCAACTTTATAAGAAGTTTCGAAGTGGAAGAATGATATTTTCAGCAGTAATGGTTTTTATAGGAATGCTTATCTTTGACGCTACTATACTTTCTCCTTCAAGTACACTTTTCTTAATTCTTGGGTTTATAACAACTTTAACAATACCAATTGCAGGCCCAAACGTAGCAGCAACTGTACAAGAGATATCACTACCAGAAGTTAGGGCTACTGCATTAGCAACATTAACTTTCTTTGAAAACGTTGGGTCAGCTACAGCACCATTAATCACTGGATATTTTGCAGACAACATTGGACTTACTTGGGCAATAGTAACAATCGTAACAGTAACATGGTCTATTTGTTCTTTGTTTCTGGGATTAACAGCTTACCTTCTTCCAAAAGACGTAGTATACGTAAAGCAACAACTAAAGAAAAAAGCTGAAAGCATTAAATAATTTTGTTGTAATTTAGCTTACCTTAATAAGAACTTTTAACGCTTTTTCTTTTTCCTTTGCTGCAGTTTCAAAAGCTTTGTTTGCATCTTTAAGTTCAAATATATGCGTTATAAGTGGCTTAACTTTTACTTTCTCCTTTCTTATCAGCTCAA
>JAAOZO010000091.1 GCA_011605715.1 Nitrososphaerota archaeon
AAGAGACCTTAAGATCGAGGTTAATCTTCCGATAAAAAGAGCCATATCTATAATTGGGCCGAGGAGAGCAGGTAAAACATTCTTCATGTTTCAAATTATAGGAGAATTGTTGCGCAATAATATTGATAAAAGCAGAATACTATATATTAATCTTGAAAGCGACTTGCTAATCGGTTGCACCATAGAGGATTTAAG
The DNA here is from genome assembly GCA_011605715.1 of Nitrososphaerota archaeon. Classification (GTDB taxonomy): domain Archaea; phylum Thermoproteota; class EX4484-205; order EX4484-205; family JAAOZO01; genus JAAOZO01. The sequence continues at coordinate 196 of JAAOZO010000091.1, forward strand.
GAATATGCTCAATATTTTCTACGAGATTTATCCTGAAAATAAGAAGCAGAAGATTTACATTTTCCTAGACGAGGTTCAGAATGTCCCGAATTGGGAGAGGTTCATACGTAGCGTTGTGGATAGCGAGAAAATTCAAGTATATATCAGCGGATCTTCCTCCAAGCTTTTGTCCATGGAGGTCGCAACGAGTTTAAGGGGAAGGACTCTGCCCTACTACATTTATCCGTTTAACTTCAAAGAGTTTTTAAGAGCAAAGGGCTTCAAAGCGGAAAAGTATCTTTCCTCTTCACAGAAAGCTATGCTCCTTAATCTTCTTCAGAAATATATGAGGGGGAGCTATCCTGAAGTAGTACTATTCGAAATGGAAGGGGAAAAGATCTTGAAGGAAATATTTGAGGTTACGATCTACAGGGATATCATAGAGAGGTTTAAAGTTAAGAACATAAGAGCCCTTAGATTAATGGTTAAAGGTTTAGTGTCTTCTACATATTTTTCAATCCATAAATTTTATAATTATCTTAGATCCCTGGGGATGAAGGTTAGCAAAAACACTCTTTATAATTACGTTGAGTATTTTTCAGATTCGTTAGTTTTATACACTTTGAGGAAGTATTCTAGATCCTATAAGGAGGTAGAGCAGACTATTCCAAAGATATACCTGGTGGATAATGGCCTGCTCATCGTTAATGGAGTTGAAAGCACGAGCAGACTAATGGAGAACCTGTTTTTCTCTGAACTCTTAAAGAAAGGTTTCGTCCCAAACGAAAACTTGTTTTATTTCAGCTCCAATAATAAGGAGGTGGATTTCGTTATAAAAAATGGCGAAAAGGTTAAGCAATTAATACAGGTATGCTATGATATAGAGGATTTTAATACAAAGGAGAAGGAAGTAAGCGCGCTAGCGAAGGCCTCTAAAGAGCTGAACTGCAATGATTTAACTGTGATCACTTGGGACTATGAAAAAGTGGAGAAGCATGACGGCAAGAAGATTAAGTTTCTGCCTCTATGGAAATGGTTGTTCGAGTCATGAACTAACTATGTTTTAAAGAGAAGAATACTAATTGAGTGTACTAAGGCCTCGCTCCCAATTATAAAGAGAGAGGCCACTGATAATACAAATTTTGTTAAGAAAGTAGCTAACTGGGCATTAAAAAATTGAAAAACGGAATCTTAAATAAAAAGCAATTGAACTGCAAAGAGATACAAAAGATAGATTCAAAAACTAAGAGAAGTAAAGAGTGGAGAAGTTATAGCACTACAAGTAACTAGAGGATAAGCACATTAGGTGCCCATTCAGAAAGAGTGATAGCACAGTAGGTGGCCTTAAGTTGACAGTCTCTGAAGTTTTAAATTGCAAACACAAAACAAAATGCTTAAAAAGTGCAAAGCTTAAGCAAGTGAGAGCAATGGAACTAAAGATACTGGAAAACGTTGAAAAAAAGCTAATTGGAAGAAACGAAGTAACCTTTGAAGTAGCTCACGATGGCGCTCCTACGCCACCAATATGGGAAGTTAGGAAGACCTTAGCCGCAGTAAGAGGTTTTCCAATTGAAGGAACCTTTGTTGTTAAGCTCGAAAGTAAGTTTGGCACAAACAAAAGCGTAGGAGTTGCGCACGTATACAAGGACGAAAAGGCAGCTCAAGCTTTTGAGAGTAAGCACGTCATAATAGCAAACCTTGAGCCAACTCAAAGAAAAGCAAAACTTGAAGAACTTAAAAAAGCAAGAACAGAAAAGAAGGCTGCAGCAAAAGGAGGAGGTAAGAAATGAGCAAAAAGGAAGAAAAGGATAAAAAGACAGGAGCATGGAACTACTACGTTGTAGACTTGCAGAAAAAAGAAGTGAAACTAACTAAGAAGAAGTGTCCAAGATGTGGAAATTTTTTAGCGTTCCACGAAGAGGGAAGAAAAAGGTACTACTGTGGTAACTGCCACTACACTGAGTTTGTAGCAACTTAAAGTTTAGCAGGAAAACAGCAACTTTGGCGTTTTAAGCTTGTTCTTATAAACTTAAAAAAGAGGTGTAAGTAACAGTTAGAAGAAGATGTTGATCTCGCTTGGCATTGAGACAACAGCTCATACTTTTGGTGTTGCTTTTGTAAACGACAAAGGAGAAGTTCTTTCTAACGTAAAGTCTGTGTATACTCCTAAGGAAGGAGGAATTCACCCAAGAGAAGCGTCTAAGCACCACTACGAAGTTGCTGTAGGTGTCTTAAGAAAAGCAAAAGAAGAAGCAAAGGTAAAAATGGAAGATGTTGCCGTGGTTGCTTTTTCAAGAGGCCCTGGCCTTGGACCGTGCTTAAGGGCAGGGGCTACTCTTGCAAGAGCTGTTGCGCTAAAATTCAAGAAGCCGCTTGTTGGCGTAAATCATGCTGTCGCACATCTTGAAATTGGATACTTAAAGAGTGGAGCAAGAGATCCAGTGTTCCTTTATGTTTCTGGAGGGAACACACAAATAATATCTAAAGTAGGAGATAGATACGTTGTGTTCGGAGAAACAGAAGATATCGCAGTAGGAAATCTTCTAGATGCCTTTGCAAGGTCAGCAGGGCTACCTTTCCCAGGTGGGCCCAAGATAATGAATCTTGCAAAGAATGGAAAAAAGCTAATAAAGTTACCATACGTTGTAAAGGGAATGAATGTTTCCTTTTCAGGCACTTTAACTGCCGCAGAAAAACTTATTGGAAAGGAGAGCATTGAAGACTTAGCATACTCCCTTCAAGAAACTTCTTTTGCCATGCTCCTAGAAGCAACAGAAAGAGCCATGGCTTACTTAAAGAAAGAAGAGCTTGTAATTGCAGGTGGAGTAGGTGCAAACGAGAGACTTAGAGAAATGGCGAGAACAATGTGCGAAGAAAGAGGAGCTAGGTTCTTAGATTACCCAATAGAATACTATGGAGATAATGGAGCAATGATAGCATGGACTGGACTTAAGCAGTACTTATTTGGAGATACAATAAGCGTTGAAGACTCAAAAGTTCTTGTGAGGTTTAGAATAGACGATGTCAGAATTCCCTGGTGAATTTATACCAGAGAAGCTACTCTACAGAGGAGCTGAAGCAGAGCTATGGCTTGGAACTTGGCTTAACATGAAAGTTGTTTTGAAGAAAAGAATCAAGAAAGGCTACAGAGTAAGAGAGCTTGACGATGAGCTAATAAAGTCAAGAACATTAAAAGAAGCTTCCTTACTTTATGAAGCAAAGAAGGCTGGAATTAAAGCTCCTTATGTACTTCACGTTAACCCAGTGAAAGGTTGGCTTATAATGACTTTCGTAGAAGGAAAGAGCTTAACCGAAGTTATTCAAGAGGAAAACGAAGAGCTACTTAGCAAAGTTGGTAGAGATATTTACTTGATGCACTCTTCAAAAATTTACCATGGAGACCTTACTCCATCAAACATAATAGTAGTAAACCATGAACCTTACTTCATTGACTTTGGCTTAGGAGAAAAAGTTTCAGATATCGAAAAATTTGCTGAAGACTTAAACGTCCTTCAAAAGAGTTTGCAATCAAAGCTTGGAGAAAGTTACTATAAGAAGTGGAAAGCCATAGTTAATGGCTATATTACTCAAGGCGGAGAAACTTCAAGAGAAATAATCGATAGACTGAACGAAATAAATAAGAGAGGAAGATACAAGCAAAGGAAAAAGGGCGAGTAAAAACTTCACTACTAAACCATAAAAAAGTTTAAGAGCATATACAAGACTAGAGCGATGCTTAAGTATTTTAAATTTGTGTACTAATTTCACTTTTAATTCACTTATTGTTCGCTACTGCTACTAAGAACTTTAAGATTTTAATATTGCCCAACGAGAGCTTTGTCCAATGAAGGCTAAACTTATCTTCATAACTGGCAACCGCGGAAAGTTTCTTGAAGCGCAAAAATTGCTTAAAGAGTTTGGAATCGAGCTTGAACAAGTTGACCTCGACATAACTGAACCTCAGGCAGATAGTTTAGAAGAAGTTGTTAGGAAGTGTGCAGAGGAAGCTTTAAAGATTGTTAAGGAAAACTTCATAATCGACGACTCTGGCCTTTTCATAAGGTCTTTGAATGGCTTTCCAGGTGTCTACTCTTCGTACGTTTACAAAACTATTGGGTACAAAGGCATACTTAAGTTGCTCTCCGACTTAACAGATAGATCAGCTTACTTTATGACGGCTCTAGCTTACGGCGAACCAAGAGGAGAACTAAAGATTTTCAGTGGGAGAGTAGATGGGATAATAACAACTGAAGCACGGGGAGAAAACGGTTTTGGATTCGATCCTATATTTAAGCCTTTAGGCTCAAACCTCACGTTTGCTGAAATGAGTATTGAAGAAAAAAACAAGTTTTCTCATAGAGCTAAAGCACTAAGAGCCTTTGCATCTTGGTTTATGAGCAAAGAGAAGAATCTTGAACAAAAATGAAGGAAAAGCAAACAAAAATACTTTGTGAAGAATGCTACTACTATGAAAAAATTACGTCCTTGGTTGCATAATTGAAAGTTGTCTTGCAGACCTTATTAATCAAAATACTCTTTTTCTGTTGTAGCTTCTTCCAAGCTACTTATACTACAAAATGTCCTACTAGCGTCTCAAGCATCGAACTAAAGTAAATTGCAAAAAACGCTACTACTAAACTAGCTTCGCTTCTTAAGTTTGTAGTTGTCTTTATTGCAGTACCAAGAATTAAGACGCTTATTAAAATAGCTACTAGTCTAACTACTTCCATAGGCATAGTATGTAGTGCACCTAACGCTATTGCTAGAAAGTAATAAACTAGCTGAGGAACATAAGACAGTAAGTAAACTGGAAATGTTTCAGTTATGCTGACGTTTTCCTTGAGTTTAAAGATTGAACTTATAATAAAGGATAAAGCAAAAAGCAGCACTAAGCTAGTTAGTACGCTTGTTAGTCTTGCCCACAGTGTAGCCCATTGTCCATCTAACGTTAGTAAAGTAACCCGCATTCCCCAGAAATAAGAAAAAGAAAACATCGTTGCTAAAACTACAATACTAGAAATAAGAGACAAAACTTTACTGTTCAATATTCTATAAGTTAAGCTAATTGGTAATAGTAGCTCGAGGAAGCTTGTTCTTCCTTCTTTTATGTTTAAGTTTCCTTCCTTTATCATCCTGTAAAGCTTTATTCCTCTTTCGTTTAGCTTGTACTTTCTCCCTTCTCTTTCAAGAAACTCCTGAAGGAAGCTTAAGTTATGGTAAAGACTTCCTGTGCTCATGTTCAGCTTTTCTTTTAGCTCTGTTACTGTAAGAGGGCCTTCTTCAGCAAGTAGCTCAACTATCTGCCTCCTCTTTCCATAAGAGACGGCTTGTATTAGAGAGTCTGGATCCTCCTTGCTACTCATCGCTTTTTGACTAATAAGAAGAGAATAAAACAATTTCTCTTTATTATAAGTCTATTTTAGTTTCGTTTTTTATCGAATGTTCTAGAGTTCTAGAACCAAAATTCCCAAGAATTTCGGGTTTTTCTGCATTTAATAATAAATATGGGTTTTTAGTACGTTAAAGGCGCAGGTGAAAAAAGAAAATGAGTAATAAAGGCTACCTAAAGGTAGCTGCAACCGCAATAACACTAGCACTACTAATAGCAAGCATCTTTGCAATACTTCCAGCATTAAAAGCAGCAGTTCCAACAACTTACACTTTAAATGTTTATAACTTAGCAAACCAAACAGCGTTAACTAACTTACCTTCTTCTGCAGGAGTTAGAGTTTACTTATGGAACACTACTGTTCCTACTCAGCCCGTTTTAATAACTAGTGCAGACGTTGGCGCAAATGGACAAGTAACGTTTAGTGGTTTACCAACGTACGTCTGGAACACTACTGATTATGCAATTTCTGCAAACTTAACATGGAACGGCGTAGACAAGGGAGTTTTACTACTTGAAAGGAATCAAGGTCCAATTTATACTCATCAGTCTTCTTATACAACCGCTGCTTATGTGCCATTAGCGACCTTACTGTCCTCTAGTTACCCGTATGGTACTCAC
>JAAOZO010000141.1 GCA_011605715.1 Nitrososphaerota archaeon
TGCATATTGTCTGTAGAAGCAAAAGAGCTAATCCTTTGTCTTTATTTCAATTAAAAAGAGTTAAATTAATAAAATAATCTTTCCAAATCTATGTACCTTTTAAAACCCCCAAAATATTGGTGCTTTTATTTGTCTTTTTCTTTTTGTTAAGATAGAATGGAAACGCAAAAGAGTAAACTTCTCGGCTCTATGAAAGTTGACCTTTTTGCTTTATACCTTGTTCTCAGGTTACTTAAGCTTAATTCAAACGAAATTCGAATTAAAGTAAGTAACAAAAACTTTATAGAAGTTGTTCAGCTGGACAATGAGCAAATTTCCTTAGTTTATGCTAAAATTCCTTCTAAAGTAGAAGACCAAATACTGAACTCCTCTATTTCAATTAATTTGGAGAACTTCTTAATCGCGCTTCCAAAATTATCAAGCAAAAACATAAATGAGAGCATAACCTTAACGTTTGATAAAGAGCTGCTTCACCTAAAGTTTCGTGAAATGGAGACGAAGCTAAGTTATGAGACTTTGAATACTGAGTTTCCTTCAATAGACAAAATAAAACTTGGAGGAACTTGCATACTACTAAACTTGGAAAAACTTAAGCTAAACGAATTTGCTCAATTCAGCAAGTATTATTCTTCGAAGGTTTTAATAAGCCTAAGACAAAACAACAGTTCTTCTTCAGAAATAGTATTTGAAGTTAATTCTGAAGAGTTATCTAGAAAAGTTGAGCTTCCGGTTATAGTAAAGAAAGACGAGTCTTCAAAAAAGTTTTTTATTGGAAGTGTTCTTTTACTTAAGGTTGTGACTGAGCTAAAAAAGTTAAGCAACCTTGGAATAAGAACAATTACCCTTTACTTTGGTGACGACAAACCTTTACTCTTACAACCAAACCTGCCAATATTTCATGGTGAATTAATGTACTATTTAGCACCCATAGTAGAAGACGATGAAGTTAGTTAACGCTTAAAATTTCATAGTTAAAGGAAAACTTTTAAAGCATACTTTCTAATCATAACTCAAAATGACCCTACGCATCTACAACACTCTTACTAATTCTATAGAAGAGTTTCATCCAATTCAAGAAGGAAAAGTAAAGATGTTTGTTTGCGGACCGACTGTTTACGATGATCCTCATCTTGGGCATGCTAGAACTTATTCCTTCTTTGATGTTCTCGTAAGGTTTCTTAAATTCTCAGGTTATGAAGTCTTCTATGTTATGAATGTAACTGACGTTGGCCATTTAACGGAAGAAGGTGAAGACAAAATCATCAAAAGAGCTGGCTCTTTAGGGAAGCATCCAATGGAGATTGCAGATTATTACTTGTGGCGTTTTCTGGAGGCAATGGACAAGTTAAGAATAGCTAGACCAAGCATGATGCCGAGGGCAACCGGGCATATTCCAGAAATAATAGAACAAGTCTCAACTTTGATAAGTAAAGGTTATGCTTACGTTTCGAATGGTTCAGTTTACTTTGATGTTTCTAAATTTGAAGACTATGGAAAGCTTTCTCATAAGAAGATCGAAGATCTATTGCCTGGAGCAAGAGTAGAAATAAATCCTGAGAAAAAGGATCCAAGAGACTTTGCTCTTTGGATAAAAGCGGAGAAGGGTCACATCATGAAGTGGAATTCTCCATGGTCTGTTGGTTATCCGGGGTGGCATATCGAAGATACTGCTATTGCCCTAAAGTACCTTGGAAGTCAGTACGATCTACACGGAGGTGGCATTGACCTAGTTTTTCCGCATCATGAAGCTGAAATCGCTCAAGCTGAAGCCACAACAGGAATTAAGCCCTACGTTAAGTATTGGGTCCATACTGGGTTTTTAACGATAAGAGGTGAGAAGATGGCAAAGTCACTTGGGAACTTCATTGTTATTTTTGACCTCTTAGAAAAGTATAGGGCAGAAGCAATACGACTATACCTTTCTTCAACTCACTTCAGAAAGCCATTAGATTTCGATGAAAATGAGCTAGAGCGTGTAGAAAACAGAATAAATGATTTAGTCAACAACCTTTCAACGATCAACGATGCCATAAGAGATGGTGGTGGTAGTTCTGATGACATAGCATTTGTTTATGATTTAAAAAATAAGTTCGTTGAAGCTATGGAAGATAACATGAATACTCCTCTTGCACTTCAAGTTCTCTTTAAGTTGTTTGAGAACTTAGCTTCAAGAAGTTCAGAAATAACGCTTAAGAAGCTTATTGAAGCAAAAGCAGAAGCGCTAAAGCTTTCAGATATTTTTCAAATAGTACCAAAGGAGTCAACTACTCTTCTAAGTGAGGATGTTCTCTCAATACTGATCGAAGTAAGGAGTAAGTTAAGAACGATGGGCAACTATCAGCTTGCTGATGAAATTAGAGAAAAACTAAGGAAAATTGGAATTGAGCTCGAGGACACAAAGAGTGGAACGAAATGGAAACTCATAAGAAGCTAAATAAACTTCTGAAGATTGCAGTTGTGAAGAGTTAAGTAGATTTGAAAATAATAGCCGTTAGCTTCGACAAACTAGAGTGGTGTAATTCATCTAAATCACTCGCAAGGAGACTCCCGATTTCAGCCATAGAGTACATACTAGCTAAAGTAATCCTCTTTTTTCCTAAGAGTTCGTTGGTTTTACTTCGTAACACTTTACAACTTAGCTTACATATACGATTAGAAGATTTCTGAAGCATTATTTCTATTTACCACTTCTAGTAGTATTTTAAGAAAAACTTAAATACAGTTAAAGAAACCTCAAAGCTTGACCATGAGCTCTACAGTGAAAACTACATTCACATTCCTAGGCCCAGTAGATTCTGTCCGTAGAGAAGGTAACACATTGAATGTACTTTGTAAGCCAGGAAAACTCATAAAGGTTTACGT
>JAAOZO010000066.1 GCA_011605715.1 Nitrososphaerota archaeon
GCTTTAACGAGTTCATCAAAGATAGAAAAATTTTGTTCTTCTTTGGCGCAGCAGCTCTATCGTTACTAGTATCTTTTCTAAGTTTCTTGTTTAACTTTGAGCTATTTTCTTTAGTTGCACTCGTTAGTTTTGTCTCTTTGATACTACTAATCACAAGAGAATACTATTCAAGAAGAAATGAATTGGACAAGCAAGAAAACGTTTTATTTTCTGAGCTAAATGGAGTGATACAGAAAATAGAAAACTTCGATGAAACATTAAAGAAACTAGAAGAAGTTGAAAAAGAAATAAGAAACATTGAAAAAAGAAGGCAAGAGATAAACGAAAGGATAAACTCCCTAAATAGCCTACTTGACCCATACTATAGGGTTGCATCTAGAAGCGGGTTTACTGAAGCATATGCAAGGGCAATGTCAGACATTTCTAGAGTGCTTGAACTTGAAAAGAAAGTAAATGACAAAGCTAAACTCAGCCTACAGTACAAAGAAAAGGTGGCAGAATTTAACTTAATTTCTCAAACAATTTTAGCAAACTACAACGAAAAGATTGACCTTGAATCTCTAGAAAAAACTAATTTAGAAGATGCTCTAAAAAAGGTTGAAAGCTTACTTTCTTCTTACTTACAGGAAAAAGGAAAGATCAGCGGAAGCTTATCTGCTTTAGAAGAACAACTAAAAAAATTGGAAGTAGAAGTAAGCGAGGAAGAAAAACTAAAATTAAGGCTTAATGAACTTGAGGAGGAGTTAAAGAAGCTTAAACATAGAGCAGAAGTACTTCACCTCTCGCTTGAACTTGTGGACCAATCTATAAATGAAATTAGAAGCACCTTTAGACCGAGGATGGAAAGGAACATGAACTTGCTTATTTCTAAGATAACGAATGGAAAGTACAAAGCTGTAAAGATAGATGAAGATTTTGAGATAAGCGTTTACGACCCAGAGGCTAAGAGGTTTATAAGAAAGGACGTATTCAGCGGAGGAACTGTAGATCAGCTCCTACTTGCAATGAGACTTTCCTTTGTTCTTTCAATACTTCCATCCTCAAAGGGAACTTATCCAAAGTTCTTAATCTTGGATGAGCCGCTTTCTTCTTCTGACTTCAACAGGAGACAATCAATTGTTAGCTTGCTAAGAGAAGACCTAACAAGGTATATCGACCAAGTTGTAGTTGTTACGCACATTACAGATGTTTTTGAATCAAAGGAAAGAGTGTACGAAGTTGTTGATGGAAAAATAAGACAAGGTACGCTAGAAAGAGAGGAATAAAATTTTAACTTTATCAGCAGGAAGTCCTCAGCGTTTAGGATAGGTAGTTCACCATTAAATGTTTTTCTTCTTCCAGTAGTACTTGTAAACAGCATTAACTTGTTCTTCTACTTCTAGAGCAAATGGAATCTGTTTCTTAACTTCAAAGATAGCGTTGTCTGGCTTAGTGCCTTCTTCAACAAGATAAGCCGCAAGAACTGTTCCAGTTCTACCTATGCCTCCATGACAATGGACTACAACTGGCTTACCAGTAGAAACCTTGTGACTTATCCAAGTAATTATGTTTTCAAGTTGTTCTAGCGAAGGAGCATGAAAATCTTTGACTGGACTATGCAAAAATTCCAAGTTGTTGTTCTTAAGAACCTCAAAGTAGTAGCTGACATCTGTCCAGTACTTAGAAATCTCATGAGTTTCTGCGAGTACAACTACTGCTTTAATGCCTTTGGTCTTCCAAGCTCTTATATCTTCAACGTTAACTGGCATCGAAGCTCCTGCAACTTTTTCGTTTACTATCCACTTAAACAACCTATTCCATCGTCGTTATAAACTCTTATTAAAGTTAACTTTTAAGGAGTTATATCTTGCACCTAAATAAAAAGTTCTTATCACTTTAAGTTAACTTTCTCCAAGAAGAACTTTAAGAATAGAAACCCATGCGCTTGAAGTATTCTCAACATTGTAACCGCCTCCTCCAAGGACAAGAAGTCTTCCATCTGAGAACTCATGAGCAATGTTGTGTAGCAAGCGAGCAGTTTCTTCATGAGCTTTCTTGGAGTATCTTAAATGAGTAATAGGATCGCCTTCAAGCCCATCTCCTCCAGCTTGAAGAACTATAAATTCAGGCTTAGCTTCCTTTAAGAATGACTCTACGCTGTTAAGAGCAGACAAAAATTCTTTATCACCAGAGTTTGGCTTTAGTGGAATGTTAACTTTCTTTCCATATCCTTCTCCTTTGCCTTTTTCTTCCTTACTTCCGGTGCCAGGGTAAAGGTACCTTCCATCCTCATGAATGTCAACGTAGTAAAGCCAGCCATCTTGCTCAAAAGGATAGTAAACTCCATCACTATGATGAGCATCTATATCAAAGTAAAGAATTCTGCTTAACTTATAGTAAGTTCTAAGCTTAAGTAGCGCAACTGCAGCATCGTTGAACACGCAGAAACCAGCGGCAGAGTTCCTTTGTGCATGGTGCAAACCTCCCATTGGGTTAAACCCATGGTTTATCCTATTTTCCATTATCATTTCAACAAGCTTCAACGTAGTTCCAACTACGTAAGAGGCTGCCTCAAAAACCCCTTTAAACGCAGGAGTATCTTCATCGTCGAGCAAACCCCTTCCTTCAACCGATTTTTCTTTCACAAATGAAACGTAGTCTTTAGTGTGGAAGAGCATTAGCTCTTCTTCGCTTGCGAGCTCTGGCTTTACTGTTGCAACGTTCTTTTTCTCTAGGATACCTTCGCTCTTAATTTTTTCATAAAAAGTTGCTATTCTTTTGCTGTTCATTGGATGGTTTCCAGGAAAAGAGTAAAGGAGGAGTTCTTGTCCATATGCTAGTCCAACCTTACATACCATAAACTTTTAGTGTTTAAAAAAACTTAAATAGTTTACTCATAAACAATAAAAGCATGAAAAAAGGGATAAATCTATGGAGCTTAGACTGGCCAAGTTTAACAAAGGAGCTTTCAAACAAAGAACTTGCAGCTAAGATAAAGGAAATTGGTTACGATGGAGTTGAGCTTGTGTTTGACGATAAGTACTTTGACCCAACGAAAAAAAGTAGAGAAGAAGTAAAAGAGTTTGCTGATAACTTTGCGCTACAGGGGCTTGAAATACCAAGTGTTGCAACGGGCGTATTCTGGAAGTATAATTTAGGCTCTAACGATGAAAGCATAAGAAAAAAAGGCATCGAATACGGAAAGGCAGGAATTAGAATGGCTAATGCTACTGGAGCTAAGTCTATACTTGTTGTTCCAGCAGTAGCCTCTCCAGAAATTCCCTACGAAAAAGTTTATGAAAATTCGGTAAGGTCGATAAAGGAGCTTGGCTCGTATGCAAAGGATTTTGGAGTAACAGTAGCCATAGAGAACGTTTGGAATAAGTTCTTATACTCGCCAATGGAATTCAAAAGATTCATACAAGACGTAGGACTTGAGAACGTAAAAGTTTACCTTGACGTAGCAAACTTAATGGCAATAGCCTACCCTGAAAATTGGATACATACGCTAAAGGGAATGATTTCAAATGTCCATGCAAAAGATTTTGACGTAAACGTTGGAAACATAACTGGCTTTAGGCATCTACTGAAGGGAAGCGTAGACTGGAAGAAGGTTGCGAAGCTTCTAAGGGAGGCTGGCTTCAACGGATTCTTAACGCTTGAGTGCTCTCCA
>JAAOZO010000186.1 GCA_011605715.1 Nitrososphaerota archaeon
CAAAATCAAGCAACAAAAACTACAATTCTTTTATTCCTTGTCTTTTCGCTTGTTTTCTAATTTCTATCTTACATAAACTCGACAAGAAAGCCTAGAACTTTAGCTCTGGGATGAAATTGCTCTGTTAACTTAAGGTTTTTCTAGGCCAAGGATTACCTTTTCCTATGATCTTTGAACTAAACTTCAAGAGGCAGAGAACTAACTTTTCTTTAGTTCTCTACGCTCTTTACTTGGTAACCTAAGTTATAGAAAAGCTTCAAACGTAATTAAAGTTTCGTTGAAAGAAGTTCATAGCAATTTGGAAATGGGTTCAAAGGATTCATGGATTTAGGAAGATATTCAAAGTTAATTGTAGAGTTTCAGTTTTTCTATTAGATGAAACTGCTGTAAATGTTGCTGGAAAGCTAGCTTGGGTAGCTTACGAACCATACTCAAAGAAAATCCTTGGCTTTTGGCTTTCTAGGACTAGAAATTCATACGAAGCTGAGCTTTTCCTAAGAAGCTTAATTAAGCTGCATGGAAAACATCCTGTTTATACTGATGGTGCTCTTTTCTACATAGAAGCTTGTAGAAGCTTAAAACTTGTTCATCGAACTTATGAATTTGGAGATTGGTTCTTCGAACTAATAGAAAGACAAGTACAGGTCTTAAAGGATAGAACTTAAAACTTCGATGATTACTTCCCTTGTAGTAAGAAAGTTTGCAGACTAGATCATGTTTGGCTCAACTTGTTTCATTTGTTTAACCAAGAAGAAGTAATTAAAATAGTTCAAAAGCTTAGAGGGATGATGGTATGAAGCTTAAGTTAACGGAGCAAAACTCAAGTTTGTAAAAGTTTTTATATTTCATCGTAGCAGTACTGATGAACAAAGGTATGATAAAGATAGGTTGTGCTGCGTACTCTTATAGAGACTACCTAAAAGATGGTAGAATGAAGTATGAAGACTTCATAAAAGAAGCTCATAAAATTGGGTTAGATGGTGTAGAATTAACTCTTTACTGGCTTCCAACTAAGGATAAATCTTACTTAAGAGAACTAAAAAGAGTTGCACTGTTTCATGGGCTACCTATATCTTGTGCTGGAATTTCTACAAACTTTTGCACTCCAGAAGCTTCTGAAAGGAATAAGGCAATCGAAGCTGTTAAAGAGGGATTAGAAATTGCTTACGAACTTGGCGCTCCATGCCTTAGAGTATTTGGAGGATACATTCCAGAAGGTAGCTCAGAAGATGAAGCAATAAAATGGGTTGTAGAATCTGCTAACGCTTGTGTAGATTATGCAGAGGATAAAGGAGTTGTTTTAGCAATGGAGAACCACGGAGGAATTACAGCAAGAGCTAACACTGTTGTAAAAATCGTTGAAACTGTAAATTCGCCTTGGTTTAGGGTAAACCTTGACCTAGGTAACTACAGGGAATCAACTTACGAAGAAATTGAAAAAACTATTCCGTATGCAGTTCATGTTCATGCAAAAGTAAGCATAGCTGATAAAGGCATAAAACTTGACTATAATAAGATAAAAGAAATTTTTGAATCTAAGAACTACAATGGGTTTGTTTCTATAGAATACGAGGAAAAAGAAGACCCAAAGATTGGAGTTCCAAAGTTTGCAAAGTATTTGTTTGATGTATTTAGGTGAAAAAAGATGGAAGATAAAGTAAGAGTTGGAATTGCTGGGCTTGGGAGAAGTGGTTGGAATATACATTCAAAAATTTTAGAAAAGTTACCAGAAAAATATAGGATAGTTGCAGTTGTAGACCCAATTGAAGAAAGAAGAAAGGAAGCTGTAGAAAAGTTTGGATGCAGAGCTTATGAAGATTTTGACTCCCTTATTAAAGATGAAGAAGTTGAACTAGTTGTAGTTGCTACTCCTAGCTACCTTCATGCTCCATGTACAATAAAAGCTTTGGAAGCTGGTAAGAATGTAGTATGCGAGAAGCCAATGGCTACAAACTTAACTGAAGCTGATGAAATGATAAGAGTAGCGAAGAAAACTAAGAAAATACTAACAATATTTCAAAATAGCTTGTTTGCACCAGCTTACCTAAAAGTAAAGGAAGTAATTCAGTCTGGAAAACTTGGAAGGATTGTTTTAATAAAGATCTACGGTCATTCATTTGGTAGAAGATGGGATTGGCAAACTTTAAAGAAGTTTGGAGGTGGAGAACTTAGAAACAATGGAGTACATTTAATAGTTCAAGCTCTCCAACTTATGGGAAACAAAGAACCTGAAGTTTTTTGCGATTTACAAAGGACTTTAACGTTAGGAGATGCTGAAGACCATGTAAAAATTGTTCTTAAAGCTAAAGATGCTCCACTTGTTGACATTGAATTTACTAGAGCATGTGCCTATCCTCAAGATCCATGGTTAGTTATGGGAACTCAAGGTGGCCTAGTTGGAAACTCTTCATCTTTAAAATGGAAGTACTTTGACGCTAGGTTGCTTCCTCCAAGAAAGGTTGAGACAGAGCCAACTCCAGACCGCAGCTACAACGTAGAAGAAATTCCTTGGAAAGAAGAAAGTTGGACTACAAAAGAAGACGCCTTCTTAACAAGTGGAATTTTATTCTACGATGCGTTGTACGGTTCACTTCGTAACGGTGCACCTCCACCTGTTGACCCAGAACTTTCCCGCAAAGTTATTGGGGTTATAGAAAAATGCTTTGAACAATGCAAAGTTTAGGTTAAAAAATTACAGTTTTAGCGGAGCTTTTTAATAGTAAACGTCTCTACAAGCAAGCTAGCCTATAAAAGTAAAAGATTCATTAACCTCTTACTTGTCTAAGCTAGCTAAAAATTACTCTTAAGTATGGGCCAACAAACTGAAGGATGAAGAGAAAAGCTACAAAGAACGTTAGCGTGTAGCATATTATACTAACAAACTTTTCCCGACTTACTTCAGAAAGTTTCGTCTTTAAAGTTACCCAGTCTACTACTTCACGAACTACATAACCTCCATCAAGTGGAAGAGCTGGAAGTGAATTCGTGATACCAAGCATTAGGTTTATCCAGAAAATCCAGTAAAGTGTTGATGCTAGTGGCCAAAATAACCCTGAAGGAATCGAAGTATCAAGAAAATCCGTATATGGCTTACGTAAAGGAGAGCTACCCCATAGCTCAAGAAAGGGTAGCATGGCATAATTAATGAAACTCTTGACATTGGAAAAGGGAAACCTAAGGGCGTCGTATATCTTTTCTATTTCTCTTGCATCCATCATTACGATTCCCAAACTTGCTTTGTCAACGTCAGAAGCATTCTTAGTGTAAATTGCCTTGCTTGCTAAAGTTACGTTGAAGCTTTGCCCGCCGTATACTTTTACAGTAATTTGATCGCCTACTTTCTTCATTGAAAGATATTTTTGTAGGTCAAGTGAACTTCTTATAACGTAAGTACCAGTTGAGTCACGAATTTCTGTTATTATCATTCCAGGACGAATGCCTACTTGTTGGGCAGGCATGTCTTGGGCAGCATAAACTACGCCTACACCCTCATATTTTACGTGAACCATATTCATTAATGCCAAAGAAAAAATAAGACTAAAGGCTATTGCAAGTACAATGTTTGTAAACGGACTAATGGCAAAGACACGTATCCTTTTTAAGCGAGCTACCTTTTTTAGCTCTTCTTCATCTGGCTCAACAAAGGCTCCAATTGGTATTACTAGAAACATTAGACCTACAGACTTTAGTTCAACTCCAGCAATTCTAGCCATGACACCATGTGCTGTTTCATGCACAACGATAGCTATAATAAGTCCAACAACCGCATACCAAAAGTTAACTCCACTCATTATTGGATTCACGCCCGGAAGTCCTATAGCAAGTATTGGCGATGGTGCTGCTTCAACTGGAAGCTGAAAAGAAAGCAATGCATTCCATACAAGAAGTGGAATAAGGAGTACTGAAAGGACAAAACAAACAGTTACTGCTGCAGATCCAATTATTGTCCAAAAACGCTTATGTCTAGCAATTTTCTCTATTATGTCTTTACCTTTGTGAAAGTGTACCATAACTATTGGACCAAAAAGATTTATGTCGTATTTTTCTAGTAGCTTTTTCTTACTAAAAACGTAGAGTAGAATAAAATATAATGTAAGTATTACTGTCAGTATTAGAAGATCGCTTATCAATTAGGCCACCTTACATTGCGCAATTCTTAAGAACAAGTAAATTTAAGGATTTTTAACTTTAGAAATACTAACTTGATTAAAAAGCATGAAGAACATTTATTTTTGCTGTTGCTGTTTTTTCAATTCTTCTTTAAGTTTCTTACTTCTGTTCCTTCTTCTAATTCACGTTAAGTAATCCCTCTTACACTATTGAAGTGCGCAAGTAGTTTCCATGATTTGCAATTTTACACTATGCGTAGAACATTTTTTAAGTAAAAAATAGGAGACTCTTTAATAATGCTGGGAGGAGAAGAGAACTTACCAAATATTAAGCTAACCCCTCTTCAAGAATCTTTAAGTGAAAATAAAGCTAGATGCTTAATTTGTGAAAGAAAATGCATCTTAGAAGAAGGGAAAAGAGGATTCTGTAAAACTAAGATGAACATAAGAGGAAAAATCTATACTGTAGTTTATGGAGACATTTCTGCGCTAGAGTCCCGCCCAATAGAGATTAAGCCA
>JAAOZO010000213.1 GCA_011605715.1 Nitrososphaerota archaeon
AGAGCATACTTAACAAAACTACGACCTGAAAGTACAAGTTCACTGTAGCATTTAGATGATGCCTGTTGATCCTCAACCCATATTTTGAACAAATTATAATGCGCCTTTCGGGGCATTAATCTTCCCACATCTGGAGCATCTCCTAGTAGAATTCTTAGGGTTGAGGATTATAGTTCTAGACTTGTAACTCATAAAAGAAGTTATCATTTTCCAGTTCATTTTTGCTATTCGTTTATTGTGTTCTCTAGAATAGCTAAACATATTTTTCTTTCTTAAGTCTTCAAATCCATGAACATAGTTCTTAAATTCTCTTGAAATTTCTTTTGTTAACTTATGAACAAAGTCCTTTGCTCTATTTCTTTCAAGTAATTTTCAGAAAGCATACTTTTTAGTTCGGTGTTCTTTTCAAAAAATGATACTGCATAAGAACAAATCGGGTATATCTTCATATTGTTTTTCTTACAGTAATCTATAAGTGCTTCCATTAGCTTTGCAGCAATCCCCCTCCCTCTAAACTCTGGAGGAGTGTAGGTGTGAGTTACGTAAACTTCATTCCCTTTTTTAACGAAATCTAAAACAGCTTTTTCTCCTTCTAGTTCAATGAAGAACTGACCTCCCTCTTTAGACTCTTCTAACGAAATGCTGTATTCCATTTTGTACTTCTCTTACATTACATTTACTATTATCTAATATTTTTAAATTTTTTACTTTTAGCACTTTCTTCAAACTAAAAAAGTTATAGCAGTAAAGAAAGCTAATATACTTGAGAGGTCTAATTTAAGTAGGCTTTAAGCATGAGCACTGAAAAGGAAAAGATAAGGAACACAATATGGAAATTATTAGAAGACAAGAAGGTTGCTACTTTTCCCTTTCCTGTGAGAAATAGAATTCCAAATTTTGTTGGTAGTAGAGAAGCTGCGAGGAAGTTGGCGGAACTAAAGATCTGGAAAGATTCAAAAACAATAGCAGTAAATCCTGATGCTCCTCAGAAGCCAATAAGAGAGATTGCCTTAAAAGAAAGAAAAACACTAGTCATGTCAACTCCGAGACTAAAGAATGGTTTTCTACTTGTTGAGCCAAGACAAACCATAGACTTTGGTTTTGCTTCAACGATCAAAGGAGCATTTAAGTTTGGAAAGTTAGTAAACTTAGAGGAAATTCCATTAATAGACCTTTTTGTTGTAGGTAGCGTTGCTGTAAATTTAGAGGGTTTAAGGATTGGTAAAGGCGAAGGTTACTCTGAAATTGAGTGGGCCTTGCTTCGTACAAAAAATAAGGTGAGCGAAAACGTACCTATAGTTACTACTGTGCATGAACTTCAGATTGTCGATATTAATTTCAGTTACATGTTATATGACTTACCTCTAGACATTGTCGTAACTCCAAATAGAGTAGTTTGGATCAAAAGAAAGATAAAAAAGCCAGACAGGATATATTGGGACTTAATAGATGAAAACAAAATTAAAGAAATCCCAATACTTAGAAAACTAAAGTTAGAGTACGAAAATAGTTCTTAACTTTCTTACGTTACTAAAGTTATAGTAAGATTTTTATCGTCAATTTTTCTTCCTCAATTCGTGAGGCCGGTAATCGTAGGGCATAGAGGTTCTCCTGATGTTTGTCCTGAGAATACGCTGCCTTCTTTTTTAAAGGCAGTAGAAGTAGGTGTAGATGCAATAGAGTTTGACGTAAGAAAAACAAAAGATCATAAACTCGTTGTTATACACGATGAAACTGTAGATCGAACGACAAATGGCAAAGGATTAGTCAGAGAATTAACTTTAGAGCAAATTGAACATTTAGACGCTGGTTTATGGTTTAGCAGTTCATTTAAAGGAACGAAAGTTCCAACATTACAAGAAGTTTTAGAAAAAGTTAACTCTAAGGTTCTTATGAGAATTGAGCTTAAGGATGATGGCATTGAAAAAGATGTTGTTGAATTAATAAGGTCTTTTAATCTTGAAGAAAACGTTACTGTAGCTTCCTTTAACTTAAGCTCGTTGAAAAAAGTAAAAGAATTACTTCCTTCTTTATCAACTGTTGCAATAACCGCTAACTTCAGTAAGTCCTTTATCTCTAGTTCGTTGGCTCACTTTAGCAATACAATAGCAGCTAGATTTAGAACTTTTATTCAAGAAGATGTGAGAAGTGCCCATTTACGCGGCTTAACGTTCGATGCTTGGTCAATAGATAGTTGCGAAGCATTGAGTGAAGTTCTCAATTATGGAGTAGACAGCATAACTACCAATAGGCCAAAAGAAATACTTACTTGTTTACTCAACGGACGATAAAAAACCATTAGGTTATTTTGAAGATAAACTATGAGTCTTAAGCAAGTCCAACACTTTTCCTGAGTTTTTCTCTATTGGCAAGATCACTACAATTACTTATTCAATCAACCATTATTATATAAATAAATGTATAATTTTGGTTGATTGGGCTTTATTCTAAACTTTAAAGCAAAGGTTGACGAGAGACGCTAGTGTTGCTTTCCAGTCGAAAGTAAAAGCTCTACGAACAATAGAAAGATGAGCACCTTAAAAGTAAGAATATCCTATTTTTTAGCTCGAGAACTCCAAAAAGAGCTCTTAACGCATTTATCTTTTAAGAAGAAAATGTAAGGTCAAATCTCAGGTTTTCTTTATCAATTTTTTGTAATGCATTAATTTGTTAACTTTAGCTGTTCAGCTATTTTCTCTAATTCTAAAGCGTACTCTTTAGCCTGCTTTTCCAGTTGTTTTTCATCGTCTGTACTTTCAAGAAACGGAAGCTTAAACGTATACTTTGGCTTCATTTTTTCACTAATGTCCTTAAATCGCAACAAAAAAGGATCTTTTGATTCCTTTATGCTTTCTAAGAATTGCTCCTTTTCATGCACGTAGATCTCGTTTAAATTACAAACAAAGATCAACTCTGATTCTTCAACTGGTTGTGCTGGGTACACTGAATCGTTGAAGCTTTCAATTACTATAGTATCGGCAAATTTCTTAAGAAAATTAAACATCGAACTAACTGACCTTTGGTAGTATTTTTTGTGAATTTCTAAGAATTCCTCAAACGAAGACACTTCAATCACTTCTTCAGCCTTTAATTTTAATTTATCTAGAAGTTTAATACACAGTTTGTCTTTTAATCCTTTCCTATAGTAGTAAATGTTTTTTATTCTATCCTCCTCATAGAATGAAAACCTTCCTATTCCAAGATCGTCATAGACGCTAGAGTAATGACCCTCAAAATTAAGATCATACTTCGTCATTATGTCTACTGGATTGATAACTTCTATAGGCAAAGTTACTTGACTGGCAATCTGCAAAAAGTAGGCGTCATGCCCATAAAGCTTAGATTCTTGCAAGTTCTTTAGGTAAAAGTCGTATTGCTCTATGCATTCATGACCTGCAAGGGGTTTAAAACCAGTTGCATTCTTTCCCTTCTTCCTCAACGTTAAAATTAGCGAAGTTGAGAAAGTAGTTTTTCCTGAATCAAACTCTTTTGCTCCAAGTATTGATACCACAACAGTCATTGTGCAACTTCTTTGATGAACTAAATTAAAACATTTCTCTTCAAAATTTAAAATGTTTTTCTTATCATCAAAGCTTAGAAACTTAGCTATAAGTAATTACGCTCTCTTAACTATTTAATTTTTGCATTAGGGTGCTATTCGTCGTAACGTTTATATACCCTTCGATATCGATAAAGTTTATGCCAATTACATCTTCTGTCGAAAGTTCTTTGCGCAACAAATACCATGAGTACTCCGTATTGACTGAAAATTTGGTTAAAATTTATGGTAAGGGCCCTCTCGCAGTTAGGGCTGTTGATGGAATAAACTTAGAAGTAAAAAGGGGTGAATTCATCTCTATCGTTGGTCCTTCTGGGAGTGGAAAATCTACCCTCCTCAACCTACTTGGCTTGTTAGACAAGCCTTCTGAAGGTAAGCTTTTTATCGATGGTAAAGATGTTTCAGGCTTAAACCAAGATGAAGCTGCTATGTTTAGAAACAAGAAGATTGGTTTCGTTTTCCAGAGCTACAACCTAATAAACAGGTTATCAGCGTTACAAAACGTCGAGCTCCCTCTAATAGCTGCAGGCGTACCAAAACAAAAGAGAATAGAAAAAGCAAAGTTTTTACTGAATGCAGTTGGATTAAAAGGAAAGGAAGACAAGCTCCCAACAATGCTAAGTGGAGGTGAACAACAAAGAGTTGCCATAGCACGAGCTCTCGTTAATGAACCTTCAGTAATACTTGCAGATGAACCAACAGGAAACCTTGATTCTAAGAGTGCAAAAGTGATCGTTAATTTACTTTCTGAAATAAACAAAAAATTTGGATCTACAACAATCATAGTAACTCATAACATGGAAGTAGCTGATGCAACTCAAAAGATAATAATGTTAAGAGATGGTAAAGTAGAAAAGATAGTGTATTCTGGAGGTGTGCCAGAATGAAACTGAAGTACTCTTTAGTTCTGCTCTTTCTTTTTCTCATTCCATATGTTTCATTAGTAAAGTCTGATCTCTTTAGTATAACTTCTGTATACTGGGGTAGCTTGCAAACTCCAGTGCTTGTTTCACCTGGAGACACCGGAGTACTACTAAATGTAGCAATACGCTATGAGGGTAGTGCAATAATAAGAGGTGTAAAAGGGAAGCTTTATCTTCCTTCTCCATTTACAGGATACTACGGAGAAAACCCTGTTTCGTCGATCTACCTTGGAGTTGTTAACCCTGGAGATATTATAGTCTTATCATTCAGACTCTCAATTCCTCAAAATATTTCTTTAGGTTCGTATAGAGCTTCTTTAGAAATAGAGTACTACGATACGAAAAATCAAGTCGTTTCTTTAGTTTCTTCTTTTCCTATACAATTTAGTATATTGGGAAAGCCTAAGTTAACTGTAAGCTTACTAAACAACTCAATAGAATACAGTAAAGTTAATGACATTTACTTTAACATAACTAACAATGGACTTGGAAATGTGTACAGTTTGTTTCTCTACATAACTGGTTCTTCGCTACAGCTAATTTCTGGCTCTTCTTACGACCTTGGAACTCTAAAATCTAATGAATCAAAAACTGTAAAAGTAAGCGTTTATGCAACTTCTCAGCAAAGCCAAGGTTATATTAACTTGCAACTCTCTGGAGTAGATGGTGCTGGAAATCAATTTGTTACTACACAGAGTTTTGGAGTTGTAGTTACAAGTCAGTTTAGTAGCAGTTTTAAGCTTGTAAACAACGTTTCTTTAAAAGTAGGCTACATTAACGACGTACTACTTGTTTTTAGAAATAACGATTACTTAAAGAAAGACGTCTCATTTTCATTTGTTTTCCCTTCACAGATAGTTGTTTATTCTTTTCCAAATGTTTTCTTCAACGAAGTTTTGCCGCTTTCAGAGTTAAAACTTCCTATTTCAATTTATGTTCCAGATAACTTTCCTTCTGGCGTTATAACAGCTACAGTTACTGTTTCCTATCGTAACGAAGCTGGAAGTAACTATGTTGAAAGTATAAGTATACCTTTTATGCTTACTAACCCAATTAACTTAACTCTCTATGGTATTTCTCAGTCTCCTATCTTAGTTTATCCAAACTCTTCTGTTACTATTTCTGGAAATGTACTAAATAGAGGTAATGTCGCCGCAAAATATGTTAATGTTTCGCTAGGCGCTCTTCCTCAAGGTTTTTCTTCTTTTCCAGCTTCTAGTTCTTACTACATAGGTGATCTTCCTTCTGATTCTATATCATCGTTTAGCATTACCTTGTACGTAGAGAATGTAAGCCCAGGAACTTATAGAATACCAATAATAGTTCAATACTTAGACGACTTAAAGCAAACAAGACAGCAAACTACAGACTACCTTTTAGTTATAAGTAAGGGGGGGACTCATACCTCTAGCCAAGGGACTCAAACACTAAGCTCTAATAACTTTGTCTTAGTTACTCTCTTAGCTTTGTTTGCTCTAGTTGTCATCGTAGGGTTGTTCTTAGTACGCCGTAAAAAAGTGGCGTAAAATGAAATTTCTGGATGGCCTCTTTTTAGCATTTAATGCGCTAGAAAGTAGAAAGCTAAGAAGCTCTTTAACTTTTCTCATGGTTGCAATAGGAGTTGGGCTCCTTGTAGGAGTAAATGGAATGAGTGCTGGACTACAAAATTATGTTACTAAAAGTTTCAGTTCATTGAGCCCAAACATTTTAACGCTTATACCCCAAAGATCAAGTGGTACTCTTTTTATTTCTTCTTCGTCTTTTCAGATAGATGACAATGTAGTTAATAATCTAAGAACCATTCCTGGTGTAAGAGATGTCATCCCATTTATATCTACGACAGCGTTAGCTACTGCTTCAGGTCAGTCTGGTCCTGTTTCTGTTATTGCTATCGACCCTACAAAGCTAACTGTTATACTGCCTGCATTGTCATTGAACTCAGGTTCAATACTAACTCCACAGGACTTTTCTCAGACTTTTCTTGGCTATCGCATAGCTTATGGCACTAGTGGGAAGCTTTCTGTTGGTCAAGTAATTACACTTCAGTTTTCGAAAGATATTAAAAGGAATTTTATCGTTAAGGGCATTGCAAACGAAGTTGGACTTAGCGTGACCTTAAATTTAGATACTTCAGTTGTGATTAACCTTGAGACTGCAAAAAATCTCCTAAATAAAAGAACTTATTCTGGAATTTTCGTTGTAACTTATGACCAAACTTTGAACGATGCAGTTTCAAAATTAATCTCTGATAGGTATGACGATTTACGTGTTATTACCCCTTCTGTAATTACTTCAACGATAAATCAAGTTTTTGGAGGAATAAACTTGTTCTTGAGTGCTATCGCAATAGTTTCTCTCTTGGTAGCTGTCATAGGAATAGTGACCACGTTGTATACCTCTGTGATGGAAAGAACAAGGGAGATTGGAATTCTAAAGTCGATAGGCTTTAAGAATTCTGATATTTTACTGCTCTTCCTTTACGAGGCAATGATATTTGGAGTAGTTGGTTCGTTTCTCGGAACTTTATTGGGGTTTTCATTAGGTTACGTTTTGCTATCATTTGGTACAATTGGATTTGGTGGTACTAACTCACCAGGACCTATAATGCAAGCTCGTTTTGGAGGCGCGGCATATACTATGGCTTTAAACATAACTCCTTATTATGATGTTTCTACTGTAGTTTTCTTTAATCTCATCGCAGTATTCTTCAGTATAATTGCTGGAATTTACCCTGCTTATAAAGCATCAAAACTTGACCCAATAGTTGCATTAAGAACGGAATAAAACAGTTGTTAATTCTTAGAAGTTATAAGAAGAATTTTAAGTGCGTAGGATCTTTCCATAGATCTGCTACTTATGCTTACTTAATTCTATCTACTTTGAAACTACTGACTAAGGCATATTTTTAATCAGAAAAAACGAAGCAACACATAAAAACTGCTTTATTTTATGTTAAGACGAACAACATGTCAAAAGTTATGCTTGTACACCACTCTGAAATTGCTTTAAAGGGTATGAACAGAAGCAGATTTGAATCTTTTCTTGTTAAGAACTTAAAAGACAAGCTAAGGGACTTTAGCTTAGAAAAAATAAGCAGAGTACAAGCAAGAATAGTTATTTATTTAAGAAATGACGAGCTAATTCCTAATGTTGTTAGTTCAATAAAGAAAGTGTTTGGCGTAAAGTGGTTTGCCATTGCAGAAGAATGTGAAGAGGACTTAAGCAAAATAAAGGATACAGCTTTTTCTTTATGCAGTAACTTACTGTCTGAAGATGTTAGCTTTAGAGTTGTTGCAAAAAGAGCTGACAAAAATTTTTCGCTGAATTCAATGCAACTTGAGGAAGAAGTTGGAGCTTTTCTTGTAAGTAAATATAAAGCAAAAGTTGATTTAAAGAATCCAATGCGGAAAGTTTACATAGAAGTAACAAAAGGGAAAGCCTATGTTTACTTAGAAAAGATACAAGGTCCTGGAGGATTACCAGTTGGAGTTGCTGGAAAATTAATTTCTTTAATTTCTGGGGGGATTGACTCTCCTGTTGCCAGCTGGTTAGCAATGAAAAGAGGTGCTCAACTTATTTACCTGCATTTTCACCCATACGAAAGTTCAGAAGCTGTAAGAAATTCTAAGATAAGAGAACTAATTCTTCTTTTGTCTGAGTGGGGCTCAAGTAGAAAACTGTATTTAGCGTCTTCGTCTGAGTTTTTACTAAGAAGTGTTTCGCTTTCAATTCCAGAGTACAACATTCATTTATTTAAGAAATTGATGTTTAGAGTTGCAGAAGAGATTGCGAAAAAGGAGAATGCAAAGGGTATAGTAACTGGGGATTCCTTAAGCCAAAAAGCTTCTCAAACACTGGAAGCTATGCGCGTAACAGATGTTGGTATAGGCTTGCCAATAATAAGGCCTTTGTTGGGCTACGACAAGGATGAAACTGTAAGCCTAGCACAAAGGATTGGAACTTATGAGCTTTCAATAAAAGAATACAAAGACTGCTGTAGTTTAATGGCGAAGCACCCCATCACGAAGCCTAACCTTAGTACTTTTGAAAGGCTAGAAAAAGAAATAAATCTCGAAGAAATAGTGCGAGAAACCTTAAAAAATGTCGAAGTAATAGAGTTTTAGAGGTCTTTCTTTTTTACTAGTCTATACTTATACCAAATTCCCTTAACTTCTCTGTCGTAAAACCCTAGTTTCTGTAAAGTTTTGTTGTACTTTTCTTCAATTTTTTCTATTCTCTTTTGACTAAACCTCTCCTTAAACAAAGGATTGCTTGCATATCTTCTTATTGCTTCCATTAGTATCATGTTGACAAGTTCATCAAAATCAATGCCTGCTCCTTTTGCCATTGTTGGCAAATCTCCGTAGTTCGGATGCATTCCTGGAAGTGGGTTCATTTCCAAAAAGTAAAACTTTCCATCTTTTAATCTAACGTCCATCCTGTTAAAGTCTCTTACTCTTAGCGCATCATGCGAAATTGCCGCTTGAGTTGCTAAGTAAACATATGTTTCGTCAAAATTTAGTAGCGAGAGCGCTTGCTTGTCTTTTTCTTTTACTTTTATAAAAGTATACTCTGGTTCCATGTCTTTTACTTCTTGGTCTCTTAAAGAAGGATGGCCTGGTATCTTAGATAAATCTATTTTCATTATTGGAACAATTAGTCTACCAACAAAACCAATAGTATACTCTGTTCCTTCGATGTACTCTTCTATAAGTGCAGGCTGATTATAAACAGTTATTACTTCCTTAACTCTTTCATTAAGTTCTTCTTCGTTGTTTACCTTAGATGACTGCTTTAGTGCTATGCTAGAGCCTTCACAACTAGCTTTAACTACAAGTGGAAACTTTAGTTTCTTGTCTAGTTCGAATGGATATTCTCTTACAACTTGAAATGCTGCTGTTCCAACTCCATAAGCAGAGACTATTTCTTTCGTAGCAGCTTTATCTAAAGCATTAATCAAAGCTTGTGGACTTGATCCAGAGTATGGAATGTTTAGAAATTCAAGAAGCATCGGAACAAGTGCTTCTCTGTTTTCAGCTCCAAAGAGATCTTTTGAAATGTACTCTGCTATGTTGAAGGCGATATCAATCTTATCCTTGTTTTCTTCTAGCTTATGAAACACGCTTCTATCTGCTTCTATGTGAATAACTTTGTTTCCTGTTTCTTCTAGTGCACTTGAAATTGCTTCGATTGTCTCAGGGTAATCCCATTCCGTATATTTCTTTAGAAACTCTTCATCGTACTTTTTACTTCTAACGTTGTAAACAAACCCAATCGTTAGACTCTTTGTCATTGCCTTTGTCTTTAGCCTAAATTTGTGGTAAATAACTTTTTCTGTAGTGCAAAAGAAAGCTTAAATATTTTGCTTGTAGTACATTAAAAATTAGGAGATGAGAAGGATTTCAAAACTTTTTGTAAGTGGAGAGCAAGAGGTTACGAATAGTATAAGGAGGCATTTTACAATCGTAGAAAAATGTGTAGAGCTTCTCTACAGCATGATTGAAAAAATATCTGAAGGTGATCAAAGCTTCGTTAACCTTTTTTCAGATATAGACCTCTTAGAAACTCAGGCTGATGAAATTCATAAGTCAGCATCTGAAAAAATAGCTTCAGGATCTTTCTTTGCGTACTTGTCTTCAGACTTTTTAAACTTGCTAGAAAGGAACGATGACATTGCTGATGCTACAAAAGATGCAGCTAAAGTGCTTGTAGAAAGTAACCTAAGCAACGAGATTCTAACGTTTGTTTTTAAGAACCTAGAAGGAAAAGAGTATGTTGCTTCTCTACTAAAAACAGTAAAAACTCTAGGCAAACTCTATGAGGTATTAGAGAGTGCAAAAAAGGAAGAGATAATAAAGTTTTCGCACAACGTAGAAAGGTATGAAGAAGATGCTGACTTAATTAAAGCGAGGGTTATGAAGGAACTATTTCTAAATTCAAAGAAGTTTAATGTTCTTGACGTTGTAGTTATGAAGGATTTTCTTAACGTAGCTGACAACATTGCTGACAATGCAGAGGATGCTTCTGATATTGTTCTTAAAATAATAGCAAAAGGATTTAGTTAGGTGTTTTAAAGTTGCTTTCCTTACTATTTGCATCTTTAATGCTCTTCGTCCTTGGATTTAATAATGGAGCTGCAATAAAATCAAGCTTGGTAAGTTCCGGAATTCAAAACCAAAAGAAAGCTTCATTACTCGTAGCTTCCGGCTTAATCTTAGGCTCCGTAATGGAAGGCTGGAAGATGGAAAGGATTCAGCTTGTATCTACTTCCGCTAGTCTTTACACGTTTCAAGTTGTCTTAGTAACCTTGTTGATAATGTTCCTTCTAAGTTTATTTAATTCTCCAGCAAGCTTAGCCCAGATTTTCTTTTCCTCTACCTTAGGCATACTAATTGTAAAACATGCCTCAATAAACCTTAATTTATCTATTGAAGTTATTCTATCTTGGATCTTTACTCCACTCCTTTCTGTGCTACTAGCCTATCTTACGTATAAGTTGACTTTCTCATTCATTCAAAAGTTTTGCTTACTTGAAGTTACTCTATTAAGCAAGCTTATGGCTTTAGTTGCAGTTTTTTACTCATCTTATGTCTTGGGTGCAAACAACATAGGCTTAATTTCAGCATTTTATGGAGGATGGCCTATCGTAGGCTTATTCTTTTCAGTTGTTGCGTCACTTGGAGTTTACTTTAGCAAGAAACTGACGAAGTCTCTGGGTGAAGATCTAATAGTTGTAAGTCCAGTTGGTGCTTCAGTGAGTACATTTTCAGCTTCTTTTTTAGTCTGGATTTTTACTCAGCTTGGGCTTCCAGTTTCTGTAACAACTTCAATAATGAGTTCAGTTATTGGCGTTGGTCTTGCTTCAAAGATAAGAGTCTTCAATCTCAGAACCCTATTCTCTGTAACAGTAGTAAGCTGGGGACTCTCTGCACTCCTCGGACTTATCTTTGGTAATCTAGCAGGAATCTACTTAGCTTGATACTGTTTCAGAGCTTTTCTCTACCGTTTCATAGCTCTCCTTGAACCCACTTTCAACGTACTGAATCCCTCCTCTTAGTATCTTAAAGGTTTTCTTCTTGCCCTCGCTAACTTCACCTTCTTTTACGAATCCCTTCCTTATGAGTTCAGACATGTATTGTCTTGGGTTTGCAAGTCCACTTAGTCTTGCTTCCTGAGAATACTTTTCTACATCGTCGTAGGTGAAATCTCTTCCTCCTTCAAATTTAAACACGTAATAAGCTATTAGAAGTATTTTCTGAGAACCAGAAAGCTGATCAGGATCCTTTCCAAAAATTTTTGCTCTCTCGTTTATAAATTCGTTAAAATTTGGTTTTTCTTCTCGAACTGTCCCTGTTTCTTTTGATGTAGTTTCCTGGTATAATTTATTAAATAAGATTTCGGCATTTTTTTCTACGAACTCTCTGTCCCCTTCAACTTCAAACTCTTTTTCCCCTATCTTGATTCTAACTCTATAACTACTCTTGTTTTCATCCATTTTTTATGCTGATTTCTTAGAATAAACTAGATACTAATAAATTTTTAGTTTTCGTGTTTCGAAGAGCAGGTGCAAAAATATTTATTTGTCAATAAAATAAAGTTGTCCGAAGCGATATGAGTGACTACAAGTTAGACGAAGAAAGAATAAACTTCTTAAAGCAACTTTCTGAAAGCTTTGGACCTTCAGGTTTTGAAAGGGAAGTCATTGGAATAGTAAAAGACTATGCCTCTCGTTTTGCAGATGAAACAAAATCTGATAAGCTTGGTTCTACAGCATTTATTGTAAAGGGTTCGAGCGAAAAGCCAAGAGTTTTAGTTGCGGGACATGTTGATGAAGTTGGTTTCATAGTTACAAGTATAACCAAGGAGGGATTTCTAACGTTTAAGCCTCTGGGCGGCTGGTTCAGTCAGGTTTTACTTTCTCAAAGAGTTCTAATTAGAGCCAAAGACAAAAAAATACTTGGCGTCATAGCATCAAAGCCTCCTCACTTACTAAAAGAAGACGAAAGGAATAAGGTAATCACAATAGATCAAATGTACATAGACGTTGGAGCCAGCAGTAAAGAGGAGGTTGAAAAAATGGGAATAAGAATAGGCGATCCTGTTGTTCCATGGTCTCCTTTTTATCTTGCAAACAACAATAAGATAGTTTTTGGCAAAGCGTTTGACGATAGGATAGGTGCGTTCTTAGCTGTAGAAGCTTTAAGGTATATCGTAGAAAACAAGGTTGTTCATCCAAATACATACTATGCTACAGCAACTGTTCAGGAAGAAGTTGGTTTAAGAGGTGCGCAAACAACTTCCTTCTTAGTAGAGCCCGACGTAGCTATAGTTACTGAAGTTGATATCGCTGGAGATGTTCCTGGAATTAATCCTGCCGAAGCTCCTACTGCAATAGGAAAAGGGCCTTCTATAGTGACGTTCGACGCTTCAATGATTCCCAACGAAAAACTAAAGGAGTTTGTAATCAACGTTGCAGAAGAAAAAAAGATTCCATATCAACTGTCAGTTGTTCCTGCAGGTGGAACTGATGGAGGAAGGTTCCATCTGTACAAAACTGGATGCCCAAGTGTAGTAATTGGAATACCGACTAGGCATATCCATTCACACGTTGGAATTTTAAGTTTGAACGACGTAGAAAATGCAGTAAATTTGATAGTAGAGCTTGTAAGAAGGTTTGATTCAAAAACCGTAGAATCTTTTACGACGATCTAGAAGTTTTCTTTCTAATTTTTAGTAAATGCTTTTTTATAACTCCTATTTTTTACTACCTTTTTCTGGTGGCATCACGTAAAGATATAGGTCATGCGTAGATCCATCGCTACACGTAAACTTTTCAAAGTAGTTTGGTTTCCACTCAGATACTTTGAATTCATGCGACACAACCCTTGCTCCAGGTTTTAACTCTCTTTCGAGTTTTGGTCTTATTCTCTCATTTACGCTTTCTAATAAGAACATCGTCACAACATCTGCTTTGCTTATGTTTACTTCAAAAAAGTTTCCATGGATTATGGAAACTCGGTCTTCCAACTCCAGCGCCCTTATCTTTTTCTTAATGTTTAGAACAAAGTCTTTTTTAATTTCTATTCCTATTGCTTTAGCATTAAATTCTATTGCAGCGATTATAAGTATCCTTCCGTCTCCGGCTCCTAGATCAAAGACTGTATCACCAGGTTTAACCTTAGCTATTTGCAGCATTCTTCTTACAACTTCTTCCGAAGTTGGAACAAATGGAACATCCGGAACTGGTTCCAATCTTCTCACCTTTATTTAAGTCGAATTACGTTGTTAGTTTAAAAACATTTTAAAAACTTTTCACTTCGTAGTATTTTTATTTTGAAGCGCAACCACCAACTATAAACACTCTAGAAGTAGATGTCTCTCAATTTTAGTTATGTAGAACACCAAACTTCTGGTTATTTAATCTATCCTTTATTTGATGACCTTTCGTAAACTATTTAACTTGTAACCCGTATGTACTACTAAATATTGTTTCGTATGCATCCATAATTGCAATTGTTGCTTCTCCTACAGTTTTTGTTATTTGATCATAACCTCCAACTACGTCGCCAATGGCATATACCCCAGGAATGTTTGTTCTCATTTTCCTGTCCACTACTATGTACCCATTTTTGTCAACTTCTATTCCTGCTTTCATTGCTAGCTCGCTTCTAGGCTTTAAACCAATTAGTACAAAGACTGCATTTGTTTTTTCTTCAACAACTTCGCCTGTTTTGGTGTTTTTTATTATCACACCCTCAACGTAATTTTTTCCAACTATTCTTTCAACTAAAGAATTCCAATAAATTCTTACATTATCCTTTTGAAGTAGGATATCTGATGATTTCCATTCAGCTCTAAATCTATCTCTCCTATGAACTACAATAAGTTCAGAAGCTATTGAACTCAAATAAATTGCACTAGTTACTGCAGTATTTCCTCCTCCGACCACTGTTATTCTTTTTCCCTTGTACAGAGGTCCGTCGCATGTAGCACAATGACTAACTCCTCTTCCGAAGAGTTCTTTTTCTCCAGGGACGTTAAGCTTTAAGTACTCAGCTCCAGTAGCTATTACTAAAACTTTTGTTTTAAACTCTTTTTCGCTTTCAGTTAGTACAACCTTCTCGCTTTCACTAAGCCTTATCTCCTTTACTCTTTCCGGAACTAAAATAGTTGCACCTGCGCTTAAAGCTTGCTTCAGCATCCTAGAAGCAAGTTCTTCACCAGAAATAGAAGTGAACCCTGGGTAGTTTTCAATTAACGGTGATACTGCGACTTGCCCTCCAGGATTTTCAGCTTCAAGAACCAACGTCTTTAGTCCATACCTTGCAGCGTAAGTTGCAGCAGTTAATCCTGCAGGCCCTGCTCCTATTATTACGACATCCCATTCGTTTGGTAACTTTTCTTTCTTCAGGGCTAGAGAAATCATGGGCAACCTTCACCCCCAGATCTTATTTAAACTTACCTAGCTTAAGTATTTTAAACTAATTTATTACCTTTATACATAAGAACAATAAAAGGCTCATTTACTAAAGGTATTTCAAGTAAAGAGATGAGCGAAGCAAGTAAAATTAGAACGTTAGTCTTTATTTCTCTGTATGCTGCGCTTTATACTATCCTATCTCTACTTACAGCTTGGATCCCAACAGGGCCTTACTTTATACAATTCAGACCAGGCATAGTTGTTCCAATGATAGCCGCGGTAATGCTTCAACCTTGGGCTGCAGGGCTAAGCGCTGCCATTGGAACATTTATTGCTAGCCTCTTAAGGTATGGTACTCCTATGCTGACTATATTTAGTGGAACACCAGGAAACTTCCTCGGATTTTACGTAATGAGCCTTTTGTATTACTACTTAAGGAAGAAAAAGATAAACTGGATAGTTTCTCTTGCAGTTTCTTCGGTTATTGGAATGATGATAGGCTCTATAGTGATTGCTCTTGGTTTATGGTTCTTAGCTAATACTTTCATGCCAAGTTTGGGTAACTTTACGAACATTGTTTTTTCGATCACTTCCTCCTTCATTTTAGTTCTCGCTCCATTGCCAATTTCTTTCATTATCTGTATTGCTGCCCTAAAGTTGCTAGAAAAAGCAAAATACCTTTCTCTTTGAAGTTATTATTTTAAATACAATGTTTCTAGATCGTTTGGTATAAAAACTGTCATATTTTTAACTTTGAATTTCCTTTTCTTTATCTTTTGTTTTCCTAAATGTACAAGCACAAGCATACTTACGTTGCACTTTAATCCTTCAGAAATTGCTTGATTAACAGTTGAATGACCAACCTTAAAAGAAAAATTCTCATACTTGTTACATAAAGATGCTTCGTGAATTAAGATGTCAGAATTCTTTCCAAACTTTACAAGATTTTCTGTTGGCGATGTGTCTCCACTATAAACTATCGTTTTCCTCTCTTTTTTTAAAACTATTTTATATGCAACCGAAAATGATGTATGTTTTGACTTTATACAAGAAATTTTTACATTCTTATCTTCATATGCATTCGTTTCTTTTTCCTTAGCATAAAAAGAACAAAGTCTCACGTTTTTTGTTAATTCGGTTGTAATGTATCTCATTAAATTTCTTATATCTTTTTCAATTTTGTTTGGATAAATAATCTTTATTTCATGTCTCGTTAAAAAAGTCCGATAAAGCACTACACTTGGTATCCCTAAGACATGGTCTCCGTGGCTATGAGTTACAAATATAGCTTTTATTTTTCTGAAATTAATTTTTGCTTTTTGTATTTGCTTAAAAGTGGCTTCTCCTGCATCAAGTAGGTAATTACTTCCCTGTGTCTCTATGAGAAGGGCTGATTCGTTTCTTTCAATACTTGAAATCCATCCACCCGTTCCTAAAAATACTATTTTAGCCATCTTCACTTTTATTTTGATAAACTTGGTTATAAGGATTTACTAAAAAGAAGACTTATTCAATAGTACTAGGCATCAAAAAAGCTCAAGTATTTTTTCTCTAAAGCATACTTCACTTTTATCAAATGTTTTGAGCTCCAAGGTTTTAACTAAGAATGCCACTACCTGTGTCCATAGACTGGCTTTGGTTTATACGGTTCTTCAAGATACTTTATTTCATCGTCTGAAAGTTTTACAGTAGTAGCGTTAACTGCTTCTTCAACATGTTCTGGTTTAGTAGTGCCTATTATTGGAGCAGTCACACCTTTATGTAAAAGCCATGCTATGGCTACCTGCGATATAGTAATATCTTTGCTCTTTGCTATTTCTGAGGCTCTTCTCAGTATTTCTGCATTTTCAGGAGGCTCAATGTAGACTTTATAATCATCTGAACCCTGCTTTATTCTAGTTTCGTTTTCAGGTAGAACTATTTTTCCATCTTTATAAAACCTCTCTGATAGA
Organism: Nitrososphaerota archaeon; assembly: GCA_011605715.1. Taxonomy (GTDB): domain Archaea; phylum Thermoproteota; class EX4484-205; order EX4484-205; family JAAOZO01; genus JAAOZO01. The sequence goes on from JAAOZO010000213.1 coordinate 16,855, forward strand.
ACTCCTGCAGCAGTTGGACTCCAAGGTATTATTCCTATTCCATTAGCTTTGCAGAATGGTATCATTTCTCTTTCTTCTTCTCTATACAGCAAACTATACCTATTCTGCATACTTACGAATTTCTCATAACCTTTCATTTCAGCTATGTATATTGCTGTAGCAAATTGCCATGTCCACATGCTAGATGCTCCTATATATCGTACTTTTCCTTCTCTCACTAAGTAAGTTAATGTAGACAGTGTTTCTTCTATTGGTGTTTCGTAATCCCACCTATGGATTTGATAAAGGTCAACGTAATCTGTTTGTAGTCGCTTTAATGAATCCTTTATTTGTTTCATTATATGTTTTCTAGAAAGGCCACTATCATTGGGTCCATTACCCATCTTTCCATAAACTTTAGTAGCTATTACAGCATCTTCTCTTCTTTCCTTTAAGGCCTCTCCGAGTATTTCCTCTGACCTCCCTCTAGAATAAACATTGGCTGTATCAAAGAAGTTAATGCCTAAATCCCATGCTTTATTTATAACTTTAAGTGCTTGATCTTTTTCTACCATCCAAGGTGTAGCATTTCCAAAAGACATAGCTCCTAGACATATCCTTGAAACTTTTAATCCACTACTACCAAGTCTAACGTACTCCATGGTTTTACACCTAAGGGTTATTTGTTGCTTTACATATTTAAAGATTTCGATTTAAACCCAAGAGTTATCTTTGCTTTGACAACTAAACTTTGAACTAGTTATTAAATGCTTATTAACTTAAACTCGTTCTCTTTCTTTTTTAATAGAATAAAAACAAAGAGTACTGCAAAGATCAAAAAAACTCCAATCACGATTAAGTTAACTTTGTATTTTGAAGCTCCCAATATCTTGTACTCGTAGTGGGAGGAAACAAGAGGATAGTCATCCTTTACGTAAAGTTCAACATAAGGCTTTTTTCCAATGCCTCCTACAGTATCGTTAGTACTGTAGTCGCTCCAGTAATTTCCGACATAACTTGAATAAATCTTTCCTTTATACTCATAACTTACCTCGTTTTTGCTTCTCAAAGAAACTGTTGAGTTGCAACTATAGATGTTTATTGTATTATTTACAAAATCATTGAGGAAGATTGTTACATTGTTAGAGTTAGCTATGTATACCCCATACCAATTGTTAGAAATTGTTAAGTTTGTTACGACTATGTTGGAAGAAAATACAATAAGTAAAGATTGAAAATTGTTGCTCAAGTTGAGGTCCTTTACAACTATGTTAGTACTGTTTATTAATCCAACAAATCCTGCGTTTTCTGGTATAGTTAGATTCTCTTTTCCAACTAAGTACACAACATTTTTGTTATTTATTTCATTGTCTAATTCTAAAAAATTCATGAAGTTTTCAATTAAGACCCCATAAACTCCAAAGTTTCTTTTATTTCCAGAAATTAAGTTTTTAGATAAGAAATTTTTGTTTGACATTTCAAGTAACACTCCATACCTATAGTTGCTGTTAATGGTATTGTTCTTTATTTTATTGTACGAAGAATAAGCCAAAATTATACCTTCAGAGTTATTTTCTACTATGTTGCTTTCTATTGAATTTTCATGTGAATCTATTAAAAAAATCCCGCTTAGCCTATTGTTAAAAATTAAATTATTTCTTACGCTGGATCTTCTTGAATCTATTAAGTCCACTCCATCAGTTCCGTTAATTATCACGTTGTTACTAATTGTTATATTTTCAGCTTTTGCAACAATTACTGCTCTCATTGCAGGATTGCCCACCAACGTAAACCCAGAGAGGTTAGCATCGTCTGAGAGGATCTCTACTACTGGCTTTCCAGAGTCTAAATAGGTTATTTTGGTTGATCTTGGTCCCCCTTCAGACACTAGTGTAACTTTCTTGTTCAGCTTTATATTTTCGAAATAATTTCCCTTTCTTACTATTATCATGCTATAAATCGGCGCATTGTTTATTGCCTCTTGTATGCTTGAGAAGTTATCTGGCACGTAAATTGGTGTCCTTCTTGTAAATTCAACCACCGAGAATACCATTAGACTTCCTTGAAAAGTTGTCAAAAAATGTAACATAAAGAGGATAAAAACAACAAAAATCAGTAAGCGTTTTTTGAACATTCTTACCAACTTTAAGTTAAATTCTAAGTTCGTTTTATGTCCTCTGTATTTAGAATACTGCGAAAGTATTTCTTATAAATCTTATTGTTTTCTCATTCTGTTTCTATTGTTTAGTATTGCATGAATATTATTTCTAAAATCTTGAAATAGCAACATATGTTCGCTTCTAAGTGGAATAAAAGGATAAGACTCAATAAACAATGGAACGTCAGTATTTCTAGAAGTAAGAATCTTCTTGGTTAACTGATAAGAGGCCAAACGACTGAAATTGATTTACAATACCTAGATAATTTTTGTTCTCTTCTATAACTTCAATGTTGTAACTTTCTTCTGATCCTAGAGCATATAAAGAGGGATGTTCGATAAAATTATTATGATCCCACTAAGGCGGAATGGTAAGTTTATGCTCATACTTCCACTTACTCCTGCAAGAAATGGGCCAACAATGTTTCCTATAGAAGATATTGATGAAACTAAGTTGTAGTCTTTTCCTCTACTGTCTTCTCTACAATACAGTTGAATCATATAGTTCCTTATCGGCAACCAGAGCGATGCTCCAATGAAGTCGTGAAGTATCCATAGAAAGGCTGAAGCAACAAATAAGTTCGGAAAAGTTGAAATGGCCGTAAAAAAGCCTTGTATGCTTACAAATAACATAAGATAAAACTTTAGTTGAAATCTCTTAAGTTTTTTAATTATCTTATCGCTGTACATGAGTGGTATCCCTAGACTTAGTCTATGAATTGTCATAAGTATCGAAACCATAACTGGCGATAATGCAAATTTATCGGAGAAGAACAAAGGAGTAATAAAGCTATGGCTTGCAGATGAACCAATAAAAAGAATTAGTCCAGATACAGAGAGAACAACAAGTTGTCTAGGAAACTTAGAATAGCTCTTTACGTTGTTACTTTTGTTTATTATTCTATTTCTTGTTCTCTCTACAAAGAGAATTGAAAATACTACAAAACCAAATATTTGAAGAATCCCCGAGACGATAAACGTAGCGTGGTATCCTAAGAATTCTGCTAAGAATCCACTGAGCGCTAATCCAACTGCTTGAAAAATGAACTCTAGGCCTGACATTTTAGAGTAGGCGGGAATAAAGTTTTCTTTGTCTTGATCGAACAACATGGGAACAAAAACTGCATTCTTTATTGCTACGGACGTGTCAAAAAGTATTTTTAGTATCGTTAGAGGAATTAAGTTACTGAAAAACGAAGTAGTAAGGTGAGAAATTCCTCCAAGTAGCAAAGCTGACGAAAAGAATATTTTTCTTCCTAAAATATCTGACCTTTCTCCAATAAATATGTTTGCAATAGTTACAAATAAAGCCGATAGCGTAAAAGCAAATCCCATATCTAGTAGAGATATGTTTAGAAAATTCATGTAAAGTGGAAAAAGTACTTCGTAAAGGCCAAATGAAAATCCAAAAATTACTATCGGAAGTATCGTTCCTATCAAACTTTTTGCATCCAACGTGGCCACAGTAGTCGTTTCTGAACTCTTATATTTCTTTTCTTTAGTTTTGACTCCTAAAAAGATTTATAAAGTTAAACCTACAAATAAATTTTGAAGAGAAATGAAGAGCACAAAAGTTGGAATAACAATGCTCTTGGATGAACGAAAGCACGTTTATCCTCAGTACTATGAAAAATGTCTATCGATTGTTAAAAACTGGGCAAACTTTATAGAAAACGAAGTGAAGTTTATCGATGGAACACATCCAGATGTTATAGTTTCTTCTAAGCTCATCTCTTCTATAAGTTCAGCTAGAGAAGTTGGAGAAGAGTTTGTAAGCAAAGGCGTTAGACAAGTTATCATAGTTTACAACGTATGGAACTTCCCATACTTAGTATGGCCCTTCTTAAATACTGTAGGAAAAGATAAACCAATTCTTAATTTGTCGAACAACGAAGGAAAGTACCCTGGTAATGTTGGTTTGCTTGCAACAGATGGTGCCCTAAGACAAGCTGGCTTCAGAACTCATAGGATTGTTGGAGACCCAAATGACCCTAAAGTTAAGCAGAAGGTAAAAAATTGGGTTATGGCATCAATTGCAGCCACAAACATAAGAAATGAAGTTTACGGAATGTATGGTGGCCATTCTATGGGGATGGAAACGGGATACTTCCATTTAGTGCCAATTCAAAATTACTTTGGGACAACGGTAAGTCAGGTAGATCAGCTCTTAATTGTTGAGAAAATGAAAGAAGTTAGTGAAGAAGAAGTTAACAAAGGCTTGAAGTGGTTAGAAGAGCTCCTTGGAAACAACATTAAGTATGACGGAAAAATGCTAACAAGAGAAACTCTAGCAAAACAGCTTAGGCTATACTTGGCTGTAAAAAGCCTTAATGAAGAAATGGGATTTGATTTTTGTGGTATAAAAGGCCAAAGAGAGCTTTCTGAGCACGTTGTTATACCTGATGTTGCAGAGATGCTACTAAACGACCCCTATGATTGGAACGGCAAAAAGGAGCCAACAGTATGCTCAACAGAAGCTGACTCTTTTGGAGCATTAACTATGCAAATTCTGAAGTACATTAGTGGAGGTCTTCCAGTTTTGTTTATGGACGTAAGACTCTACCATCCTGAACTAAACATATGGGATTTCTGTAACTCTGGTGATCATTCAAGTTGGTATGCCTCGAGAAGCTTTGACCCTAAGGAAAACCTAAAGAAGGTAACTCTTTATCCTGCCCTTGAACTATACTTTAAGGCTGGCGGCGCTTCTGTTTCTTTTGATGCTGGAGCTGGAGAACTAACGTTCGCAAGGCTTGGACTCTGGAAGGATAAAATTTACATGGTGATCGTAAAGGGCGAAAGTGTTGAGCTAGATGAAGCAACAAGAAAAAGGATTAATTCTGAAACTGACCCCACTTGGCCTCACGTACACGCTCGGCTTAACTGTTCTTACGATGAATTTGTAAACGTATTTCCAGCAAATCATATTCATGCTGTTGCTGGGGACCATGTCGAGAAACTTATTTATTTCAGCGAGATAACTAACATAACTCCAATTGTTTTAGGTGATAAAGAAGCTCAAAAACCAATTTGGAAGCTTATAGAATAAGCTACACTTTTAATTTTCAACTAACTTAGATTTATTTTTTCTGCTATAATTTTTTTGATTTCAGTAATAGGCATATTTAATTCTTTTGCGATTCTCTTCACGTCTTCAAATTCTGGTTTTGCTCTAAATGTTTTTCCATTTAAGCCTTTTATTACTTTTATCGTAACTTCAAACTTTTTTTCTTTAATTTCTACTTCTATTTTCTTAGTTTCTCTTTGCAATGTTATCCTATCTACTTCTTTTATCCTAACTCCTAATGTCTTAGTTTCATTGAACAAAGTTTCAACTATCTTTTCATAGTTGTTAAGATCGCACATAACTGAAATTAAATACATTGGCCTATTCTTCTTTGTGATTCCCGGAAGTATTGTTATATCTTTTGCCCCTTCTTCCATAACTTTTTCAATCAAAAATCCTAAGGTTTCGCCATCTACGTCATCAACATTAGTTTCAACCATAATTACTTTATCGTTGGAATAAATTTTATTATTTTGTTCACCAAGAATCACTCTAAGTACGTCAACGAAGCCTTTTTCATTTATTGATCCAATTCCTAAACCAATTTTTATAGGTTTCATTAAAGGATATTGTTCGAGAACTTCTTCAGCTATATTCGTTACTATTGCCGCTCCAGTTGGAGTTGTCAATTCAAAATTTATTGGTCCTCCTCTAAAGGGGAAGTTTTTTCTTGTTAAAATTTCTAACGTTGCTGGTGCTGGCACTGAAACAGTTCCATGCGAAAATGTAATCGTTCCTCCTCCAACAGCTAAAGGTGATGAAACAATTTTACAGTTGTTAAACAAGCCAAGAGAATCAAGAGCGGTAACAGTTCCAACAACGTCGATGAAAGTATCTACTGAACCACTCTCGTGCAAATCAACTTCCTCAATACTTTCTTTGTGTACCTTAGCTTCAGCACTGAGAAGTGTTAGAAAGATTTCTTCAACTTTTTTCTTTGCTTTTTCAGAAAGGTTACTTAAAGCCTTGTATTTTTCTAGCACTTCTAAAATCTCTTTTCCTTCCCTTCTTTGAACATCTTCAACAGCACTAACAACAAGCTTTTTCCCTCTAAACTCCATTAAGCTCGTTTCTTCAAAACTTACTGAAACTTCTTTTACGCCGCTTAGTAAGCTAGAAACTTTTAGTACTTCCTCTCTTATTTTTTGTTCATCAGCCCCTAAATCTACGAGTGCAGCAAGAATCATGTCTCCAGAAACTCCTGAAGTATAAGCGTCTATGTAAACTACTTTAGATCTACTGCTCACAGCACTTCTTAGCCTATAGCATACTTATATTTTTTTTGGCATAAAGGCTTCAAAGCAGCTTCAAATTTGTTAGCAAGAAACATGCGTTACACATTCAGATTATTTTTGTTCTACACGTAATAAAATACTTAAATAACCTCATTTTGAGTGCACCGGTGGAGGACAAAGAAAGATGAGAGGTGCTAGCCTTCACTAAGGCTATGAATGATTCAGTGCGATTTGCAATTCCAAAAGGATCCTTAGAACCTCAAACTTATAAGTTCCTTGAAGAAGCTGGTTATTCTTTGAGTGGTCAAGAAAGGTCATATAGACCTAGTATCAACGACCCAGACTTAAAAGTAAAAATACTTAGACCTCAAGAAATTCCTCAACTTGTAGAAGAAGGTGCATACGACATTGGGATAACAGGTCTTGACTGGGTTTACGAAACAAGCGCAAACGTTGAAATTTTGCAAGACCTCGAGTATGGTGCAGTTTCTATAGTTTTAGCAGTAAGCAAAAATTGGAAAGAGGTAAATTCGTTTGAGGACCTATTAAAGAAAAATTTAGCTGAAAACAGACCTTTAAAAATTTACACAGAATACATTAACTTGTCTGTTTCTTGGATAAAGAACAATAGCTACTACAGGTCAGTCTTTGGAGGTTCAGAGCCTCAAGTAATAACACCTTGGATAAAAAAAGGAGTTAACGAAAAGGTTAAGCTCTTTCTAAGTTTTGGTGCAACTGAAGCTAAGCCACCAGAAGATGCTGATGCCATAATAGATGCAATGAGCACAGGAATTACGTTAGAAGAGAACGACCTCAAACCAATATGTACTATATTCAACTCTACTGCTAGACTCATAGCAAATAAAACTTCTTTAAGAACGAAGAAGGAAAAAATACTTGATGTTCTTAGTCTTTTTAGGGGTGTTGTTGAAGCAAGAAAAAGACTTCACATATTTGTTAACGTTAAAGAGGAAAACCTTCAAGCTTTGCTTTCCGTACTTCCTGCCCTAAAAGGACCAACCGTAAGCCCCCTCTCTCAAAAAGGGTGGTATGCTGTTAATACTGTGATAGAAAAGGATTCATTCTTGAAAATTCTTCCTTTACTTAGAAAGTATGCTCAAGGCTTAGTGGTTCACTCTCCTAGGCAAGTTATGTCTTTGGAGGAGGTTAAGATAGATGCTCCTAACTGTAACTAAAGACTCAGCTAAAATTGTAGCTATGCAACTGAGAAGTAATGTTTCTTCATTACCTATTTCTGAAGTTGAAAGAATTATCGAAGAGGTTAAGCAAGGAGGAGACAAAGCATTAAAGCTAATTGAGGAAAGAATTAACAGCGTAAAGTTAGAAACTTTAGAAATTGAAAGTTCAGAATTAAGTAGCGCTTTAGATAAAGTTCCAGTAAGCACAGTAGAAGCAATAAAAGTAGCAATTGAAAGGCTTAAGGTAGCAGAAACTCCATTACTCGATACCATAAAAAACGAGATAAAAGTTGAAGATGGTAACGTTGAAATCTTATATAAGTATATTCCTTTAGAAAGGGTTGGTATTTATGTTCCTAGAAGTTCGTTTGCTTATCCAAGTAGCTTGATAATGGCTTCAGTTCCAGCAGTTCTAGCAGGAGTTAAGTCTATTGTTGTTGCAACTCCTCCTTATAAGGATGGTAAAGTAGACAGCAAGATATTAGCAGTATGCGCTCTCATGAACATATACGAAATCTATAGGATAAGTGGTGCTCAAGCTATTGCAGCTTTAGCCTATGGCACAGAAAGTATAAAGCCAGTTGAAAAAATATTTGGAGCTGGGGGCAAGTTTGTTACTGCTGCTAAATTCCTCGTTTCTAGGCAAGTAGCAGTTGACATGTTAGCAGGTCCAACTGAGCTTTTAATCTTAGCAGACGAGTCCGCAAATCCAAATTTTGTCGCTTACGACTTACTTTCTCAGGCGGAGCATGGAAGTGGTAGCTTAATTGTTTTAGCTTCAAATTCAGAAAAGTTCATAGAAGATGTAAGTAAGAAATTAAATTCTATTTCAAAAGAGCTTGCGAAAGGTATTATGTTTGTTCTTGGAGAAGATGTTGTATCTTTAATCTTATTTGCAGAAGCATTAGCTCCAGAGCATATTCAAATTGTTGGTAGTCAGCTTGAGCCCTATGCTAGTAAGATAAAGAATTCAGGAGTTGTCCTTGTAGGAGAGTTTACTCCCTCGGCTGCAAGCGACTATATACTTGGCTCAAATCACATTCTGCCAACGTTTGGTCTAGCAAAGTCTAGAGGTATCCTCTCGCCAATTGACTTTCTTAAGCTTTCAGTTAGAGTAAGGGCAAGCTCCAGCGCGATTAAAAAACTTGGCTCGTATGCCATAACACTAGCGGAAGCAGAAGGTTTTCAAATGCATGCTAAGGCAATAGAGGTGAGGATGAATGAACCTAGTTAAGCTTGATGCTAACGAGAATCTCTTAATTCCCAGACAACTAACAGAAGAGCTAATGACCAAAGTAATTAAGGAAGTAGACCCTAGGCTATATCCTTCTGACAACGAAAAACTTGAAGTTGTGGAGAAAATATCGAACTACCTTAACGTGGACAAAAAAGAGGTTGTTTTGGGAACAGGGGCTGATCAACTAATTGACCTACTGATAACTTTGTTTGGTAGCAAAGGAGTTACTTTGCTTTATCCTTCATTTTCATCTTACTTTAGTGCTTGTAAGCTTCACAACGTTCCTTTAGCTACAGTAGCTTTTAATAGGGATTTCAGTATAAACAACGGTAGTCTTTTTAGTGCACTTAAAAAGTCAAGTCTGTTCGTACTCTGTAGACCCAACAACCCAACTGGAAATTCAATAGATGAAAGCTTTGTTCTTGAGGTGGCTGAAAGCTTTAATGGTGTTGTTGCTATAGACGAAGTCTACGGTGAGTTTTCTGACTCTCAACTTCATTACCTTCCAAACAAATTTAAGAACGTCGTTGTTCTTAAATCGTTTTCAAAATCTTTTGGAGCTGCGGGGCTTAGGATAGGTTACCTTATAGCTAACGAAAGCTTAGCAGAAACCATCAGCAAATACCAGTTCTTATACCCTGTTACTAATTTTTCTCTTAAGTATGCTTCTTATTTGCTTGACAACGTAAAAACGTTCAAAAAGTATTGGCAAGAACTAAGAGAAGTTAGAAGCTGGTTCTTCAATGAACTTTCAAACATAAGTAGCATAGAGGTAATTCCCTCTCAGACGAATTTTGTTTCTTTTCTTACAAATGCTGAGGACTTTAAAAACAAAATGTTGCTTAGAGGCTATGCTATTAGAGAATTTGATGGAATTTTTGGCTATAAGAAGCTAATAAGAGTTACTCTATCAAGCCTCATTGTAATGAAAGAAGTTTCCAAATTAATAAGAGAAATTGTAACTGAAGGCGAGACGAAATGATTGAGAGGAAAACAAAGGAGACAAGAATTAAAGCTGAAGTTAAATTACTAGGTAACGGTGTTTGTGAAGTAAAGACTCCAATAGCTTTCCTTAATCATATGCTTTCAACACTTTGTTTTTATAGCAAGATGGATCTAACTCTTGAAGCTGAAGGCGACCTAGTACACCATATTATAGAGGATGTAGCTATAGTTCTTGGAGCAGCAATTAACAATGCCTTAGGGGAAAGAAGTAACATTAAACGTTTTGGCTTCGCAAAAATTCCGATGGACGATGCTATTGCAGAGGTTACAGTTGACCTTGTGAGGAGAACTTACGTTGTAACTAATCTAAAGTTAACTTCGCCAGTAGAAGGCATAGAGCCGGAACTCTTTACTCATTTCTTTAGAAGTCTTGCACAGTCTGCAAACTTTACTTTGCATGTCAACGTTGCCTATGGTGAAGACAACCACCACAAAGTTGAAGCTACATTTAAGGCTCTTGGAATTGCCTTAAGAGAGGCGTGGTCTCCTGAATCTAGGTTAGTAAGCACAAAGGGTGAAGTTTAGTTGCCCGTTGCTTTAGTGGATACTGGGGTAAGTAACTTAACTAGTTTAACCAATGCTTTAAGTAGGCTGGGCTTTACTTATGAAACAAGTAGCTCTAAAATTTTAGAAGCTGATGCTATAATAATACCTGGCGTTGGAAGCTACGATGCCGCTGCAAGGAAAATTAACTTGATTAAGAACTACCTTCTTGATGCAATAGCTAGAGAAATTCCTGTGCTTGGGATTTGTTTAGGTTATCAACTCTTGTTAGAGAGTAGCGAAGAAGGCAAAGAGAGTGGCCTAGGTATATTTAAAGGAAGAGCTGTAAAGTTTTCAGGAGTAAAGGTTCCTCATGTTGGTTGGAATACGCTAGAGAACTTAAAGGAAGACAAAATAACAGAAGGAATAAAAGAAAAAAGCTACGTTTACTTTGTACATTCTTATTATCCTTTACTTGAAGAAAACGTTGCCATAGCTGAAACAACTTATGGCGTAAAGTTTGCAAGTATAGCAAAAAAGAAAACAGTTTATGGTTTTCAGTTTCATCCAGAAAAATCTGGAACTGTTGGTCTTAAGTTGTTGGAGAATTTCTTGAAGTTATCAAAATGATTGTCATACCAAGCATAGATCTAGTGAATGGAAAAGTTGTTAGATTAGTTAGAGGTAACGTAAACGAGATGAAAGTTTATAGCTATAGCCCTGTAGAAGTTGCAAGAAATTTTGTGGATGCTGGTGCAAAGTTAATACATGTTGTAGACATATCTGCAGCTCTTGGGATTGGAAGTAACAGGGAAGTACTTAAAACTATAGTTAGAAGCAACATTCCAATTCAGTTTGGAGGTGGTGTACGAAATAAAGAAGAAGTTGAATACTTGCTAAATTTAGGAGTTAAAAGAGTAGTTATCAGCACAATTGCGTTTAACAATTTTGCAGTAGCTAAACAGCTTTTAGATTTATACGGTGAGCAATTAGCTGTTTCAGTAGATTATATAGGAAATAGGGTTGCAGTAAAGGGATGGAAAGCTACTGTTGATCTTTCTCCTTTAGAGATAGCTAGAAAACTTAGTCTTCTTGGGTTTAAGTACATCATTTTTACTTCGATTGAAAAAGATGGAACTTTGCTTGGTATTGACCTTGATTTTATAAAAAAAGTTTTAGAAGAAGTTGATACAAACCTAATCTTCTCGGGAGGGATTTCATCAATAGAAGAAGTAAAAAAACTAAAGGATTTGGGTGCTTATGGTGTTATACTTGGAAAGAGCATATACGAAGGAAAAATTAGCTTGAAGGAAGCTATTAAGGTAGGTGAAAGCTAATGCTAGCAAAGAGAATAATTCCTTGTTTAGATGTTGACAAAGGAAAAGTGGTTAAGGGAGTAAAATTCAAAGAGCTAAAGAACGCTGGAGATCCTGTTGAGCTTGCTACTCTTTATAGTAGTGAGGGTGCCGATGAGTTAGTATTTTTAGATATAAGTGCTTCCTTAGAAAACAGAAGTACCGTAATAAGCCTATCCAAAGAAGTTGCAAAAGTTTTAGACATCCCTTTTACGGTTGGAGGAGGCATAAGAAGCGTAGATGATGCAAGAGAAATCTTAAGGAATGGTGCTGACAAGATCTCAATAAATACTCTAGCTGTTAAAAATCCAAATTCAATTAATGAGCTTGCAAGCGAGTTTGGCTCTCAAGCTGTTGTGGTTGCAATCGATGCGAAGTTTAAAAATGGAAGCTACGAGGTTTTTATTTATGGTGGAACTTCACCAACTGGAATAGATGCAGTAGCTTGGGCTAAAGAGGCTGAAGCAAGAGGTGCTGGAGAAATATTACTAACTTCAATAGATCGAGACGGTACTAAGCAAGGCTATGACTTGAATCTAACAAAAATGGTTCTTGATGCTGTGAGCATTCCGGTTATTGCAAGTGGTGGTGCTGGTTCTCCTCTTCACTTCCTAGAAGTGTTTAGGATTGGTGCAGATGCTGCTCTTGCAGCTGGAATTTTTCATAGAGGCGAATATAGAATTAGAGAGATTAAAGAGTTCTTGAAAAAGGAAGGTGTTCAAGTTAGGCTATGAAACCAATAGGAAAAGTTAAAAGTTCAGAACTAGATTTTGAAAAAGGAAACGGCCTTATTCCAGTTATTGTGCAAGAATACAAGACAAGAAAAATACTAATGCTTGCGTACATGAACAAGGAAGCCTTAAACAAAACTTTAGAAACAGGGCTTGCTCACTACTATAGTAGAAGTAGGAAGAAGCTTTGGAAAAAAGGTGAAACAAGCGGTCATATTCAAAAAGTTAAACGTATACTTGTGGATTGTGATAATGACACATTGCTACTTCAAGTTGAGCAAATTGGTAACGCTTGCCATAAGGGTGAGCACAGTTGTTTTCACATGCTGTTAAGTGAGGCTGAAGAAATTCATAAAAGGTTCGATGAGGAAATCTTAGCAAAGATTAAGAGAGAAGTAGAAAATGCTAAAGTTATAAGAAAAAGTTGGGTAAAAGATGAATCAAAAAAAGACTACTTATACATTTTAAATGCTATAACTGAACATTACAATCCTCCTGAACCTGAAGTTTATGAGTGGATTGCTGAAAAGCTAGATGAACTAACTTCAGATAACGTAGATAAGATAGTTGTTCCAGAGTGTTTTGGAATTCCAATTGCGCAGCTACTTGCTTCTAGGAAGGGAAAACCTTTGGCAATAATTAGGAAAAGGCCGCTTGTTCCTGAAGACAAAGGTGTAGAGTACTCTTCAGGCTATGAAAAAGGCAACTACTATATCTATGGCTTAAAGGAAGGAGATAGTATAATTTTAGTAGATGATGCAGTTTCAACTGGAGGCACTTTATTGTCAATAATAAAAGAGTTAGAAAACATGGACGTTAACATATCTGATGTTGTATGCATTGTATCAAAAGAAAGCTATGAGGGCTCAAAAATTATCTTTAAAGAAACAAAACTAAAAGTTAAGAGTATAGTTAGAGTTTTTCTTGATGATACTAAACCAAGGGTAGAAGCTTCATACAATGAAGATTTCTCCTTCCCAGTGTTACCGTAAGATCCTTTACTAGTAAACTTTTTATATTTCATATAAAGATTTTCTTCTCATGACGAAGGAGTTCATACTGTGCGGAAATTCACACATCGATCCAGTTTGGCTTTGGCGTTGGAATGAAGGCTATTGGACGATGAGAAGTACTGTTAGAAGTGTGGTTAACTTACTAAAGAAATACCCTGAAATAACGTTTGTATTTTCTTCCGCCGTAATGTACAAATGGTTAGAAGAAAGTGAACCGGATTTGTTTAATGAAGTAAAAGCATTAGTTGAAGCTGGAAGATGGATTCCAGTAGGTGGTTCATGGGTAGAACCTGACTGCAACTTACCCTCTGGAGAGTCATTCGTAAGACAATATCTTTATGGTCAAATGTTCTTTAAGGAGAGATTTGGAACTAAAGTTGACGTTGGTTACAATATTGATAGCTTTGGGCACAATGCATCTTTGCCTAAAATTCTAAAGAATTCTGGTATCAACTTTTACATCTTCATGAGACCTGGTGCTCATGAGAAAGAACTTCCTCTTAATATATTTTGGTGGGAAAGTAACGATGGCTCAAGGATTCTAACTTTTCGCCATCCAACTAGCTACAATTTAACAAAAAATAGTTTGTGTAAAGCTATAGAAAGCTTGTCTCAAAGCAGAGAGCCCCTCTTGCTTCTTTTGTTTGGGAGAGGCGATCACGGTGGTGGACCAGAAGAAGATGACATACTTGAAATACTTAAACTCAAAGAACAAAAAAGAGATCTAGTTATTAAGTTTGGAACTCCCGAAGAATTCTTTAAGAAGTTAGAGAGTCTGAACTTAAGCTTTCCTGTAGTTAAAGACGAGCTTCAACACCATGCAAGTGGTTGTTATTCAGTACTTTCTGAGGTTAAGAGACTAAATAGAAAAGCTGAAAATTCGTTAATGGTTGCTGAAAGGTATTCTACCATTAGTTCAATAATTACTAATAGCACTTATCCTAAGGAAAAGTTCAGAAACGCATGGGAAAAAGTTCTTTTCTGTCAGTTCCATGATTCGTTAGCGGGTACTTGCATAAGAGAAGCTTATGAAGATATTTTCGACATGCTTAGAGAAGCAATAAGCGTTTCTAACGAAATAAAGAACTTGTCGTTGCAAAAAATTTCTTCTATGATAAACACCTTAGATAGTAAACTCAACATAGTAGTATTCAATCCAGTTGCAAATGAGTTAAAGTTTCCTGTAGAAATAGAACCTGCAATAAAAGACATGAGACTTGTTGGTGAAGATGGGAAAGATGTTGAACTTCAAGAGGTAACTCCCTCTTCTTTGGCTGGTACAAAAAGAGTTGTGTTTGTTGCCAACTTACCCCCTCTAGGTTTTGCTACTTACAAAGTTGTAAGTGTTGATTCTGAGGAGAAGGAAAAACAAAGCGGGAACATAGTTACAGGTAATTATTCATTAGAAAATGAGTTCGTCAAAGTTGAGTTTGATGAAAAAAGTGGAACCATCAAACATATCGTAGATAAAGAATCTGGTTGCAAACTGTTCAACGGTGGTGCCGCTTTACCCATAGTATTTGACGACCAAAGTGATACTTGGAGTCATGGTGTTTTTTCTTACAAAACTAAGCTTGGTGAGTTTAAAGTTACTGAAATTAAAGTGGTTGAAAATGGCCCAGTAAGGGGGATGATTAGAATTAAATACAAATACTCAAGCTCAGACGTTGTACAAGACTTCATAGTTTACAAAGGACTTAAATTTATAGAAGTTAGAGTGAAGATTGATTGGAACGAAAAACATAAGCTATTAAAGCTTCAGTTTCCATTCAACCTTTCAGAGGTAAAGTATACATACGAAATACCCTTTGGCACTATAGAAAGATCTGCAAACGGCGAAGAAGAACCAGGTCAAAGGTGGGTTGATGTTTCTGGAAACTTAATAGGCTACAACAATGAAAAAATTACCTATGGGCTAACATTAATCAATGACTCAAAGTACAGCTTTAGTGCAGAAGACAACGTCTTTACAGTGACTCTTATTAGGAGTCCGATTTATGCTCATCACATTCCAAATACTAAGAGAGAAGGAGTTGACTACTTTTACATAGATCAAGGCTTTCATGAGTTTAAGTACTTATTGCTTCCACATAAAGGTAGCTGGAAAGATGTATTCTATCAAATCTCAAATCTCTCTGACGCTATCAACCTTGGACTAGACTACATAGTAGAAAGTTACCACAGTGGTGTTTTACCAAGAAGGTTCTCATTTCTTTCAGTTTCTGACAAAAATGTGTATCTTGTTGCCTTAAAAAGGGCAGAATCTTCAGGCGATGTCGTTTTGCGAATGTTAGAACAAACTGGAGAAGAAAGAGAAGTAAATATTACCTTAAACACAAAAGTTATAGAAAGAATCATTTCAGCTAAGGTTAAGCCATTTGAACTTAAGACAATAGTAGTTCCAGTTAGCGGTTCTAAAAAAGAGTATGAAGTCAATCTTTTAGAAGAACCCAAGCTTTAACTTTAGTAGCTCACTTGACTTGTCTCCTTAATCAAATAAAAAGAATTTATCTAAAAAATAAAAAGGGTTAAAGTTGTCTGTATGCATCTAAAGCTGCCATTATAACCGGATTTACTGCAGGAGATGCAGATAACTTCGGATGACCTCCATACTGCATTGTAATAATCTCATCGATTTTCATCTTGTTCTGAATAGCTATTGCAATAGCGTTAATAAGTTCTGCAACTTCATCGCATGCACAAGATGCTTGTGCTCCAATAAGGGTTCCATCTTTTAGAAATATTAGTTTTAATTCTGTTTCGCTTGCGCCAGGTAAGTTTGCAGGATGTCTATTAACAACTTTTGACCTTCCAACAACGTATTCAACGTTCTCTTTCTTAGCTAAGCTTTCAGTAACACCAACGCACGCTAATGCTAGGTCTCCAATCCTTGTTGAAAAGACTCCAATTTGACCGCTTATCCTTTTACTCACCTTTGCACCATACAAACTCATAACAGCGACTCTTGCTTCTTGGCAGGCAATCGAAGCTAGCATAATTGACGTGGGCTTTCCAAAGAGAAAGTGTCTTTTTTCAGTCATATCGCCAACTGCAAATATATTAGGATCGTTTGTTCTCATGAACTCGTCAACAAGAACACCATAGTCTCCTATTCTTAAACCAATTTTTTTAGCTAGCTCTATGTTTGGACGATAACCAATTGAGACAACAACTACATCTGCAGGTATTTTCTCCCCATTTTCAAGTTCTACTCCTTCCGCTTTTTCTTTGCCATAAATCTTTTTTACCGTTCTACCTGTTATTATTTTTATTCCCCTTTGTTTTAGCTTCTCTTCTGCCTTAATTGCAAATTCTTCATCAAAGTTTAAAAGTAAGCAATGTGGAAGCATCTCTACTATTGTTATATCTTTTTTAATATTTGACAAATCATCTGCAAGCTCTACTCCTATAAACCCACCACCAACTATGACAATCTTATTTGCGCTTCGTAATGCTCTCTGCAAAACTTCAACTTCTTCATATCTCTTATAAACTTCAAATACGTTATTTAAGTTTGTACCTTCTATTGAAGATGGAACAAAAGGCAAAGAGCCAGTAGCTAAAATTAGTTTTTCATATTCATAAGAGTTCCCGGAAGCAGTAATAACCTTTTTACTATTTCTATCAACATCAACGACGTTATCAATTACAACTTTTACTCCTTGATTGGTTAGAAGCGTATATGGCATTAAATCTTTATCACAACTTTCTAGCGTAGCTGCTAAGTATGGTATCGCGCAGGGTACGAGTGTTTTACCTTCACTCTTTATAAGAAGAATGGCTTTATCTTTGTAAAGCATTTTAGCTGTAAGTGCAGCTGTAAATCCACTTGCACTTCCGCCAATGATCACCATATCATACTTATTTTGGTTTTCCATGACTTTTCAGCACCCTGCTTGTAATATTTAAGTTTTTCACCTGCTTTTTGCTCTTATTTCCAAATATCTCTTCTTGTAAAAAAACTTTCTGGAATTGGAACCAAAACAAAAAAATAAATCGTTAGACAACGAATATACTAATATTCTACTTTTATGCGCTTTACTTGAGCTTCTTTAAAGCGTTGATTAATGCTTGCGACCTTGAACCAAATCTTGTTGCACCAGCCTCATACAGTTTTAGCAAGTCTTCAAGATAGTTTACTGAGCCAGAAGCCTTGACCTTTATATCTTTTCCTACAGTATCA